>DATMDI010000288.1:0-9623 GCA_035557875.1 Vicinamibacterales bacterium | reverse complement strand
ATCGGGCCGAGCTTGCCGCAGGCGCCGGTCACGACGGCGGCCTGACCGTCGAGGCTGAAGCGGGGCGCCCCTCTGCCTTCCTTCACGAGCGCGCGAGCTGCGGGCGCTTCTTCGCCAGCACGTCGAAGGACAGGAAGTCGTCCTCGTGCAGCGCCTTGGTCGTGACCATGCCGAGCACGGCGTCGATCTCGTAGGGCGGAATGCCGCCCCCCGGCGACTTCATCACCACGTCGGCCGCCGCGAGCACGTGCCCGACCGGCAGGTCGTGCGCTACCACGAGGCTCTTGCCCATCTTGATGATCGGGGCGCGCTCGCTCTCGTAGATCTTCTTCCGCCCGTCGCCCATCGCCTTGAAGGTGCGGTCGAGGTCGCGCACCATCTTCCGCAAGCCCACCGGCTCCAGCGAGAAGGCGTGGTCGGTGCCCTTCATCGCCCGGTTGAGGGTGAAGTGCTTCTCGATGATGCGGGCGCCGAGCATGTAGGCGGCCACGGGCATCGCAATCCCGTTGTCGTGGCTCGAGAAGCCGATGACGGCGCCTGGGAAACGCTCGCGGTAGGTCGCGATGACCCGCAGGTCGAGCTCCTCGAACGCGGCCGGGTAGCCCGCCGTGCACTGCAGGATCGACAGCTGCGGGTTGATCGGCATGACCGCGTCGTAGGCCCGCTGCACGTCGTCGATCTGGGCGCCGCCGGTCGAGATGATCATCGGCTTCCCCATCCGCGCGACGTGCTCGAGGAGCGGCGTGCTCTTCAAGTCGCCCGACGCAATCTTGAACGCCGGCACGTCGAGCCCGTTGAGAAAGTCGGCGCTCTGCACATCGAAGGCGGTGGCGAAGAAGTCGACGCCGAGCTCCTTCGCGTAGGCTTGCAGCGCCTGGTATTCCTCGAGCTCGAACTCCAGGAACTCGCGGTGCTCACCGTAGGTGGCGCCGAAACTGTTCTCGTTGTCGTAGGACTTGTCGTAGGCGGTCCGCGTGTAGAGGCCGCGGTTGTGCCGCTTCTGCAGCTTCACCGCATGCGCCCCGGCCAGCTTGGCTTCGCGGAACAGCTCGCGGGCGCGTTCGAGGCTGCCCTGATGGTTGTGTCCGATCTCGGCGATCACGTAGCAGGGCGTGTGATCCCCGATCTCGCGCGATCCGATGTTGAGCGTGACTGCCACAGTGTTTCTCCTGGCGGCATCGCGGCCGCCCTTTCAGGCGCCGGCGGGCTAGCGCCGCGGCGCCGCGCCGCGAGCAGCCACGGGCTCGACCGCCCGCAGCTGCGACACCAGCCGGTCCCAGCCGTAGTCGCCCAGCGCCGCTTCCCGCGCGGCCCGGCCAATCCGTTCGCTCTCCTCGCGCGTGGGCAGCTTGTCGCACTGGTGGATGTCCACCACGTTCTTCATGTGCGAGAGCCCGGCCGGCGAGTGCTCGTCGAGGTTGGTGATGACGGTGCAGCCGCACTCCATCGCGGCGTTCACCGTGGTGTTGTTCGCCCGGAGGCCCTTTTCGAAGAAGGCGGCCAGATACGTGTTGTCGAGCAGATGGTTGAACACGGCCGTGTCCGAGAGGTAGCCCATGAAATAGACCTGGCCGTTGAAGATCGACTGCAGCTCCTCGAAGGTGACGACGAACGAGCCGTCGAAGCTGGTGTTCTCGTGGAGCGCCGTCGACACATAGACCGAGTAGCTCAGCCCGGTGGCCTCCAGCAGCCCCTGGAGCCGGCGATAGAGCGGCACGCGGATCTTGTGTGCCATCCCGAAGGTGAACACCGAGATATCGGTGGCCATGAACCGTTGGGGATTCAGGATGGTGCCGGGGCAGAAGAGCTCGTGCACGTCGGGCCGCAGCGGCGACAGCTGCCAGAAGAGCTCGGTGTTGCCGACGTAGACCCGCGCGGCCGCCGCCACGAGCCGCTGCTCGACCGCGGTGCCGTCGAAGGCGTGCAGGAACACCTCGAAGCGGCCCCGGTGCGCCGACGCCCAAAGGTCGAGGTCGGCCGCGTCCTGCGGGCTGAACTCGGACAGCTTGAGCGACAGCAGCGGCCGTTCGTAGCTCCCGAGCTCGACGGCCCGGATGCCGACGACTTCGACGTCGAGATGCTTGGCCAGGATCGCGTTGAACTTCGCGATGCCACACGTCCAGGGGTTGAGATGGTAGCCGGCGATGCAGTCGATCACGGCCGCGCGTCGTCGAGGAATGTCACCAGACTGTTCATTTTACACAAGATAGGGCTTGCGCCAGTGACGCGGACCGGCCTCAGCCGAAGCACGGAAGCCCGCCGGCCCAAGTGCCCGTTGCGGCGCGGTCGCGCCGGACGAGCACGCGCCAGGGGCCAAACGTTCCCACCTCGTCGTAGTGCTGTCGCAGGAACTCGTCCAGGATCGGCACGCTCAACAGCGCCCCGGAGCGGTCGGCCTTGTCCACCAGCGCGACGGGCACCGACTCGGCCTCGAGCCACGCCAACGTCCGGCGCGAGTAGAGAGGGTCCTTGTAGAAACTGGGGACGACCGTGGCCCGTCCACCCGCGAAGCGGCGCTCCGAGAACGCCAGGACCTCCGGCGCATAGGTCACGAAGAAGATCCTGTCCGTGGGTCGCGTGCACTGGTTGAGATACGCGGCCGCCATCATGTCGGCCCCCTGTGTGCCGCGAAGCGCGGCGGGCAGCCCCTTCAGTTCTGCCGAAACCCGCTCGAGACGCTCGACGAGAGCGGCGGGGTGCGACAGCAGCCGTCCTGTAGCGAGCTCGCTGGCCACGCTCTGCTGCACCCAGATGCAGGCGGTGGTGATCACGACGACGACGGCAGCCAGCGCCGCGGACGCGAGACGCCCTGGGCTCGTCCATCCGCCGCCGCGCGTCGCCACACCGCCCAGCCACGCGCCGAGTACCGCCACGAGCGGCGCCATCTCGCCGAAGCGCGCGCCGAGGTTGCCGCGGAGGAACGTGCGCCACACGACGACGGCCATCAGGGCCAGCGCCAAGGTTGCGACCGCGCGCTGCGGCTCCTGTCCGGCTCGGGCGAGCACGATGGCCATCGCCCCTGCCGTCACGGGCAGCGCCAGGAAAAGGTAGTAGAGCCAGGCGTTGATGTTCTCCTCGCGATCGAGCAGCGCCGCGGCCGTCACGGGCGACGTCAGGACCGGATGCGGCCATTCCTTCAGGCGCGTGCGCTCGTCTTCGCTCCGGCTCATTTCGAGCCCATTGCGCACGTATTCGACGAGCCCGGCGTAGCGTTGGACCCACACGAGCGACGGCGCCAGCAAGAGCCCGGCGAGGAGAGCGAAGGCGGCGAGACGCCGCGTCATCGTCCGGCTGTCGCGCCAGTGGGTGGCCGCAACGACGGCCGCCGAGCCAACGCCGCAGTATACGGCGTAGTCGTGGCGGAACAGGAACGCCACCGCGGTCCAGATGGACATGGCCGCGAGAATGCGGCGGCTCGGGCGGCGGGCGTAGGTGACGATGAGGAGCGCGATGACGCTGAGCGCCAGCACCTTCGGGTAGCTGTACAGCTTCGGCGACGCGAACGCGGCCAGCAGTGCCGTGCCGAGCGCCCACGGCCACGGCGCGAGCGCCGCGGCCGCCAGGAACGTGGCCGCCGAGGCGAGCGCCACGCCGGTTACCGTCAACAGCGCCTCCGATCGCAACGTGTCGCCGAGCGCGCGTTGCGCCGCCGCCGAGAGCTCGTAGGTGAGCGACGGCCGCGCGCCATGCACGGCGTCGAGAAAATCGCGCAGCGGCTGCGCGCCGGCCTCGACCGCTTTGGCGTAGGAAAACTGCAGGAAATGATCGTTGTCGAAGCCGCCGAACGCGCCGCCGAGCGGCGCGAAGCGGAAGAGCCACACCCAGACAAAGAGCAGCACCGCGAGACCAGCGACGAGCCGGCCGCGGCCAGCCGCAGGCCTGGCCGCCATCACAGGCACGGGGAGCTCCCGTCGGATCGCGCGAGCGCGCCAGATGGCACGGGCTCGGGACGATGCACGCCGGCCGCACGCTCGATGAGGTAGAGCGGGCGCTTGCGCGCTTCGTCGTGCGCGCGCCAGACGTACTCGCCGACGATACCGAGGCCGAGGAGCTGGAGGCCCGTGAGGCCGGCCATCACCGCGGCGAGCACGGTGAGCCGGTGGCCGCCGGCCAGGCCGTACACGGCCGTCGCCGCCGCGGCCGCGAGCAGCACGACGCCCGTGGCGCCCACGGCCCGGATCGGCGCGACGGTAAACGACGCCACCGAGTCGGCCACCAGCGCGAGCTTGCGCGCCAGCGTCCACCCCGAGCGGCCAGCGACGCGCGGCTGCTTGTCGTACTCGACGGTCGCCTGCTCGAATCCGAGCGAGGTGACGAGCGCGAGCACGCTGACGTGGCGCTCGTCGTAGCGGCAGAAGGCGTCGATGGCAAGCCGATCGATCAGGAAGAAGTCGGCGCCCCGCGCCGGCATCGCCGTCATGCCGACGACATGGCGCATGACCCAGTAGTAGAACGCCGCGAAACCCGCGTGCGCGCGCTCGCCCGGCAGCTGTCGACGGCTGGCCCACACGATTCGCGCTCCGTGCCGCCAGTGGTCGAGCATTGCGCCAATGGTCTCGGGCGGATCCTGCAGGTCGGCGGCCATCATCACCGCGGCGTCACCGCGCACGTGGTGGAGGCCACAGGCGATCGCCACGTGCGACCCGGCGTTGCGCGCGAGCCGGAGGCCGCGCACGCGCGGGTCGCCGGCGGCCAGGCGCTCGACCACCGCGAAGGTGTCGTCACGGGAGTGGTCGTCCACGACGAGCCATTCCCAGTCGAGGCCGAGGCCCGCCATGGTGTCGGCGATGCGCCGGTAAAGCGCCTCGAGACTGGCGGACTCGTTGAACGCGGGGGTGAGGACCGACAGCATGCGTCAGCCGGTGGCGCGCACGGCCCGGACGAGCGACGCCACGACGCGGTCCTGCTCGCCGGCGGTCATCTGGTGGAAGAGTGGCAGGACGATGGCGGTGCGCTGCGCCTCCTCGCTCCGGCCGAGCGACCCGGCCGCGCGCCAGCTGCCCGGCGGATAGGCGGCTTCGGCGTGCGCGTTCATCACACCGCGGCGCGTGGAGATACCGTCGTCGAGCATCCGTTGCATCACGGCGCGCTGCTGATCGCCGCGCACCCGCACCGCGTAGCTTTGCCAGTTGCTCCGCGCCCACGCGGGCTCAGCCGGCGTGGACACATCGGGCAGTCCGGCGAGGACCGCCGTGTAGCGCGCCGCCAGCTCGCGCCGGCGCGCGACGATGGTCGCGAGCCGCGCCAACTGCTCGCGGCCGATGGCGGCCTGGATATCGGTGAGCCGGTAGTTGAAGCCGAGCACCGGATACGACTCGAACACCACGTCCTTCGACGAGTGGCGCACGGTGTCCGGCACGCTCATGCCGTGCTGGCGCAGCAGCCGGAACCGCGCGTCGAGATCGGCGCGCGCCGTCGTCAGCATGCCGCCGTCGCCGGTGGACAGCAGCTTCCGCGGGTGGAACGAGAAGCACGCGACGTCGCCATGCGGGCGGCCGACGCGTTGCCATTCGCCGTCCCAGCGCAGCTCGCTGCCGGCGGCGCAGGCGGCGTCCTCGACGACGGCGACGCCCCGCGCGCGCGCCATCGGCACGAGGCGCGTGAGATCGCAGGGCATTCCCAGCTGGTGCACCAGGAGCAGCGCCTTGGTGCGATCGGAGAACGCGCGGGCGACGGCGCCGGGGTCGAGGTTGAAGGTGTCGAGCTCGACGTCCACGAACACCGGGGTCGCGCCGCAGTAGCGGATGGCATTGGCGGTCGCGATGAACGAGTGGCTGACGGTCACCACTTCGTCTCCCGGGCCGACCCCGAGGGCGACGAGCGCCAGGTGCAGCGCCGTGGTGCAGCTCGACACCGCGCAGGCATGCGGCGCGCCGACCGCGGCGGCGAACTCGCGCTCGAAGGCCGCGACCTCGGGACCCTGCGTCACCCAGCCGGAGAGAATCGCCCGGCGCGCGGCGTCGGCATCCCGCTCGTCGAGCCAGGGGCGCGCGACTGGAATCAGCGAAAGGCCGCTCACGGCGGTCTTCGGGCCGTTGCCGGGCGTGCCTTCAGCCACGCTCCTCCGCCGGCACCCAGTTCCGCGCGATCTCGCCCTCGAGCAGCTCCTCGGGCGTGGCGGGCTGCGCGCGATACCACTCGAGGAGCCGCGCCAGCCCCTCCTCCAGCGTCACGCGCGGACGGTAATCGAGGAGCGCCTGCGCGTGGCTCATGTCGGCGTACAGGCGCAGCACATCACCCGGGCGCGGCTCATGCCGCTCCACCGTCACCGGACGCCCGATCGTCCGCCCCACCTGCAAGGCGAGGGCGTTGATCGAGAGCTCGGCACCGAACCCGAGGTTGATCGTCTGCCCGACCGAGTTGGGATGCTCCCCCGCGAGGATGATCCCGCTCGCGCTGTCGGCAACGAACGTGAAGTCGCGGGTCTGCGTGCCATCACCGAAGACGAGCAGCGGAAGGCCGGCCAGCCCGCGCAGCATGAACTTCGGAATCACCTCGCCGCTGTCGCCCTCGTGGTGCGAACGGGGACCGTAGGTATTGAACGGGCGCACGACGACGGTGGGATACGCGTAGGTGCTGTGGAACGCGCGCGTGTAGCACTCCCCTGCCAGCTTCGAAGCGCCATACACCGTGCAGGGAAACGTGGGGTGGGCCTCGGTCATCGGCACCCACCGCGCGGTGCCGTAGACCTCCGAGCTCGACACGTAGACGAAGCGCGGCACGCCGGCGTCGCGGCTGGCCGCAAGCAGGCGCAGCGTGCCCGTGGCGTTCACGTCGTGGTTCTCGTGCGGCGCGTGCACCGAATGACGGACGCCGAGACAGGCGAGGTGATACACGGCCCGCGCCTCACGCAGGGACGGCGCCACCGCGGCCAGGTCGCGGATGTCGGCCTCGAGCAGCGTCACGTCCCGCGACAGCACGTCCTCGAGGTTCGCCCGGCTGCCGTTGACCAGGTTGTCCACGACGATCACGCGCTCGCCGCGCGCGGCGAGCTGGCGCACCAGTTCCGATCCGATGAAGCCGGCGCCGCCGGTGACCACGACGGCCGGTCGCTGCGGCTGTGCCACTTGGTTCGCTACCTGTCCCCTTCCGTCTTCTCGTGCCCCTCGCGCCAGCGCGCGAAACGTGCCGGGACACCCGAGACGATCGCGAATGGCTCGACGTCGCGCGTCACCACCGCGCCGGCGCCGACGATGGCGCCCTTGCCGACCGTGACCCCGGGAAGGATAACGGCGTTCACGCCGACATCGGCCCAGGCGCCGATCCGCACCGGCTCGATGCGCAGGTCGGTCTGAACGATCGGCACGTCGGACGGCAGGCCCGTGTGCTGGGAGCCGAGCACCTTGGCCCCGGGGCCCCAGCCGACATACTCCTCGATCACCAGGTCCCGGGCGTCGAAGTAGCTCTGCGGCCCCAGCCACGCATGGTCGCCAATCACACAGCGGCCGTCGAAGCGGCCCTGGATGAACGCCTGCTCGCCGATCACGACGCCGTCGCCAATCTCGAAGGTTTCGGGATGCTTGGCGATGGCGCCGCGCCCGATCCGTACACCGTGGCCGAAGCTTCGCGCCAGCGCCCGCCACACCGCCCGCCGCATGCGCGCGTCCTCCTCGCTGTCGCCGTGCGCGTGGCGGGCTGCGAGGTCGAGCAGTTCGGCGCGCGAGCGCTCGGTTCGCAGCCGATCGGCGAGCGCGATCTCGTCGGCGGGATCGGGAGGGATGGCCTGCCGGCCATGCACGGCCGGAACGACGCGGGTGCCCGAGGCGGGGTCGGGCATGAACGAATCAGCCGCGCGTCGCCGCGGCCGGAAGGCCGGCGCGCAGCACTCCTGCCACCTCGCCCACCTGCTCGGGCGTCATCTCGGGGAACATCGGCAGAGACAGCACCTCGGACGCAATCGCCTCCGACACCGGGAAGTCGCCGTGAGCATAGCCGAGGTCGCGATACGCGGGCTGCAGGTGCACGGGAATCGGATAGTGGATGCCCGTCTGCACGCCCGCCTCGGCGAGCCGGGCGCGCCAGGCGTCGCGATCGGCCAGCTGCACGGCAAACACGTGGTACACGTGGCGCGAGCCGGGCCGCTCGACCGGCAGCCCGACCGGCGTGCCGGCGAGCAGGCGCGCGTATTCGGCGGCATGGCGGCGGCGCGCCTCGGTCCACGCGTCGAGGTAGCGAAGCTTCACGCCAAGCACCGCGCCCTGCACACCGTCCATGCGGTAGTTGAACGCACGGTACTTGTGCTCGTAGCGCACTTCTTCGCCCCAGGCGCGGAGCAGGCGGATCCTGGCCGCCATCGCGGCGTCGTTCGTCACCACCGCGCCGCCTTCACCATAGGCGCCGAGGTTCTTGCCCGGGTAGAAGCTGAAACAACCCAGGTGGCCCATCGAGCCGCAGCGCCGGCCCTTGTAGTCGGCGCCATGCGACTGGCACGCATCCTCGATCACGGTGAGCCCGTGGGCCCGCGCGATGTCGAGGATGGGATCCATGTCGGCGGCCTGCCCGTAGAGGTGCACCGGCATGATGGCTTTCGTGCGCGGCGTGATGGCCGCCGCCACCTTGGCCGGGTCCATCGTCCAGTAGCCGGGCTCGACGTCCACCAGCACCGGCTTCGCGCCCGCGTACTCGATGGCCGCGACCGTCGCCACGAACGTATAGGGCACCGTGATCACTTCGTCGCCGGGACCGACGCCGGCCGCCAGCAGCGCCAGGTGCAGGGCGCTCGTCCCGCTGTTGACCCCGATCGCCTCCCGCGTCTGGCAGTAGGCGGCAAAGTCCTGCTCGAACGCCGCCACCGCCGGGCCGAGGATGAACTGCGCCTTCTCGAACACGCCGAGGACGGCCGCGTCGATTTCGGGCTTGAGGGCGCGGTATTGGGCCTGAAGGTCGGCGAATGGAATCACGTGTGCTCGAGGCTCCCTGCGTTCACGAGGCGGCCCACGTTCACGAGGCGGCCCTGGTGCGCCATCGACTCGGTGGCGGCTTCGAGCAGCTGCACGACCCGCAGACCGGCCTCACCGTCGGTCAGCGGCCGCGTCCCCTGGCTCACGCACGCCACGAAATGGGCGGCCTCGACGCTCAGCGCTTCGCTCAGCGGAAGCTGAGGCGCGTACATGTCGCCGGTGCGGTAACCGACCAGCATCTGGTAGACGTTTTCCGGGCTCGGGTTGAGCGAGATGCCGCGGTCGTACACCTTGATCTTCTCGCTGGCCTCGAGGTCGTCGAACATCACCATCCGGCGGCTGCCGCCGAGGAGCGTGCGGCGAATCTTCACCGGGGAGAGCCAGTTGACGTGCACGTGGGCGATCAGGCTGCCGGGGAAGAACATCGTCATGTAGGCGATGTTCTCCGGCCGGGCCGCCACGTGCGCGAGGCCGGTGGCCGACACCGACACGGGGGTCTGGCCGAGGACGTAGTCCATGATCGCCAGGTCGTGCACCGCCAGATCCCACAGCACGTTGACGTCGTGCTGGAAGAGCCCGAGGTTGATGCGCACCGAGTCGTAGTAGTAGATGTCGCCGAGCTCGCCGGCTTCGGTGAGCTCGCGCATCTTGCGGACCGCGCCGGTGTAGACGAAGGTGTGGTCCACCATCAGCGTCAGGCGCCGCGCCGCCGCCTCGTCGATC
>DATMDI010000287.1:0-6444 GCA_035557875.1 Vicinamibacterales bacterium | reverse complement strand
CTGACGCACGGCGTGCTGCTCGAGCTGAACGACGCCATCAAGAAGTTGAACGGCAAGCTCGATCGCGTGGTGCTGCGCGACGTGATCCTATCGCCGCGCGAACGGAGAGCGTCATGACCGTCATGTTCTGGCCCGTGGTCGTCTTCATGGCGATCTCGCTGGCCATCGGCCTCTACACCTACACGAAGGTCCGCGGTTCGAGCGCGCGCTTCACGGTCTGCGACAAGTCGCTGCCGCTCATTGTCGTCGGCACCACGCTCATGGCGCAGGCGGTGGACGGCAACTCGACGCTCGGCGCCGTGTCGATCACCTACGGATCGAGCGTCTGGGCGGGGTTGATGATCTCGCTCGGCCTGGGCATGAGCTTGTTCGTCGTCGGCCGCTTCCTCGCCGCGCCGCTCAACCGCATGAACCTGCTGACACTGCCGGAGTTCTTCTACCGGCGCTACGGCAAGCTCACGGAACTGCTGGTGTCGCTCCTCACCATCGTGTCGTTCACGGTGCTGATCGCCGGCAACCTGAGCGCGGTGGCGTGGGTGCTGTCGGTCGTCAGCGGCAGCAGTTACCTGCCGGCGCTGGTCGTGAGCACCGCGGTGATCGTCACGTACACGATTGCCGGCGGGCTCTATTCCGCCGTGTGGACCGACTTCCTCCAGGTGTACGCCGCGCTGGTGGGGTTTGCCGCGGCAGCTCTCTGGCTGATCGGGACCCGGGGCGTCGACGCGATGGTCGCCGCGGTGCCGGCGGCGACGGTGGACTTCTCGACGGTGCTGAGCCGCGACAACGGCGCGCTGGTGAACTGGGCCGGGATGATCGCGCTCGGCCTGGGCAACGCGATGGCGCTCGACTTCATGGAGCGCGTCTTCGCGGCGCGTGACGGCCGCACGGCCCGGCGCGGCTGCTACTACAGCGGCACGATGACGATCCTGGTCGGCGCCTGCGTGGCCATCGTGGGGCTCGCGGCCGTGGCGTCGGTGAAGGACGTGGCCGATCCGCGAATGGTGCTGCCGACGTTCGCGGTGAACGAACTGCCGTATTGGATGGGCGTGCTGGTCTTCATCGGCGTGCTCGGCGCGTCGATGTCCACCGCCAACGGCGCCATCCTCGTCATCTCGGTCGTGCTGGCGCGCAACGTGGTGCAGCGCTGGCGGAGCGCCACGTTCGATGACCGGCAGATACTCGGGTTGTCGCGCTTCATGGCGCTTCCCACGGCGGCCGCCGCCGGCCTGGTGGCCTGGCTGCGGCCCGAGCCGGGCATCCTGCTGATTATCGCGTTCGACATCGTGTTCGCCGGTTGCGTGGTGCCGCTCTTCGCCGGCGTCTATTGGAAGAAGGCCAATGCCGCGGGCGCCATCGCCGCGGTTGTCGTGGGCACGAGTGCGCGGCTCGTCGCGCACTTCGTCACGCCGGCCGCTTGGGGCGGGCTCGACACGCTGCTGCCTCCGCTGCTCGGCGCTGCCACGTTCGTGGTGACGTGCCTGCTGACGCAGAAGACGCAGGAGAGCCGCCACTACGTGCTGACCGAAGCCATGCAGGAGGGGATTTGAACGTGAACCGCAGAGCCACCATCGCGGTGTCGTGCCTGCTGCTCGGCGCCGCCATCATCGAAGCACAATCGCCGGTGCCGTCGCCGGCCGGAGGAACGGCCCCGGCGTCGGCGGCGCAAGGCCCAGCCGCGCAGGCGGCGCGCCCGCCGCGGCCAGGCGTCCCCACGCCGGGCGTCAAGCGCGACATCACGGCCATCAAGCCGCTCGCCGTCTTCCCGGTGCCGGGAAATCCCGACTGGCAGGTGATCACGAAGGACGCGGTGTGGGTGACGAGCGGCCGCAAGAACCTCGTGGGCCGGCTCGATCCGAAGACCAACGCCGTGGTGACGCTGGTCGAAACCGGCGTCCGCCCGTGCTCGGGGCTCGTCGAGGCCTTCGGCAGCGTCTGGGTGCCGATCTGCGGTGAACAGGACAAGCCGGAGACGAAGGGGCTGCAGCGGATCGACCCGAAGACGAACAAGGTGACAGCCACGCTGGCGATCGGCCCGGCGCTGAGCGAAGGCGGCCTCACCGCCAACGCCGACAGCATCTGGATGCTCACCGACATGAAGGGGCTGCTGGCGCGCATCGACCCCGACACCAACCGCATGGTGGCGGAGATTCAGGTGCCGTCTGGCTCCTCGGTCGTCGTGCTGGGCGAGGACAACGCCATCTGGGTGGTGAGCACCGAGAACAGCGTGGTCGTCCGCATCGACCCCGCCACCAACCTGATCACCGATCGCGTGAAGGTGGGTTCCAATCCTCGATTCACGACCGTCGGCGGCGGCTCGATCTGGACGCTCAACCAGGGCGACGGCACCGTGTCGCGCGTGGACGTGAAGACGCGGAAGCTGATCACCGACATCGTGGTCGGCGTACCGGGCGGCGGCGGCGAGATCGCCTACGGTGAAGGCTTCGTCTGGGTCACGGTGTTCGAGATTCCGCTCACGCAGATCGACCCCGAAACCAACAAGGTCGTGAAACAATGGTTTGGGCTGGGCGGCGACGCGGTTCGTGTGGGACACGGTTCGGTCTGGCTGTCCAACATCCGCCAGGAGAACGTCTGGCGCCTCGATTCGAAGCAGCCATGACGCCGGCGGCCTCCGCGCCGCTGGCGCGCGACACCGTGGAAACACCGACCGGTTCCGTTCTGTTCGAAGACGTCGTGCGGGAGGGCGCCACCTGGTCGCACGTCCTGAAGCGGGGCACCGCGCTGCGCATCACCGACTCGCTCGGCGGCGCCAACGTCGGTGCGCTCTTCTTCAACTGGGAGAACCCGGCCGAGCGCTACAACATGCCCGACACGCTGAAGGCGCAGCACATCGCGCGCCTCACGCGGGGCTTCGTCCTCTATTCCGACATGGGGCGCATCCTCTGCTCGGTCACCGACGACACGCTGGGCTGGCACGATCCGCTGAGCGGCTGCGCCAACGCCGCGCAGGTGCAGGCGAAGTACGGCGGCGGCCGCTACCAGGAGCTGCGCAACGACTACGTCAAGAACGCCTATGACGCGTTCGTGATCGAGCTGGCGAAGTACGGGATGACCGCGCGCGATCTGCCGGCGCCGGTGAACTTCTTCAGCAAGGTCGTCGTGAACGAGGCCGGAGCCATGGCCTTCGTGCCCGGTCACTCAAAGCCTGGCGACGCCGTGGAACTGCGCGCCGAGATGAACGTGCTGGTGATCCTGAACACCTGCCAGCACCCGCTGGATCCGAGCCCGCGCTACGAACCGAAGCCGGTGGCGCTGTCGGTGCGCCGTGTGCCGCCGCCGGGCCTCGACGACCCGTGCCGCACGTCACGTCCGGAAAACGGGCGCGGGTTTACTCTGACGGAGCGCTATTTCCTGTGAGGCGGACCTGAAGCTCCGCGGCCACATACGTAGCTGCGGGTCTTCAGCCCCGCCGAGGACCCGATGCTGACTGAAAGCGCGCTGGATCCTGCTGACGCCGTCCACGACGCCACCGTGCTGGCGGGCGAGCCGTGGATTCACGAGATCCGCGAGGGGCAGACCCTTCGCATCCTCGATCTCGAGGGCAACCAGGCGGCCGACACGTTGTTCTACAACGCGCGCGACTACGAGGATCGTTATTCGGCGCAGGACACGATCCGCGAGCAGGAGAACATCTACCTCACGACCGGCACGCGGCTGCGGTCCCTCAAGGGCCACACGCTCCTGACCATCGTGGCCGATACCTGCGGCCGCCACGACACGCTGGGCGGCGCCTGCGCCACCGAGAGCAACATGGTGCGCTACGCGATCGAGAAGCGGCATATGCACGCCTGCCGGCAAAGCTTCGTGAAGGCGGTCACGGAGTGGGGCCGCGGCCTCGACAAGCGCGACATCTCCCACAACATCAACTTCTTCATGAACGTGCCGGTGACACCCGAGGGTAAGCTGACGTTCGAGGACGGCGTGTCGGCGCCCGGCAAATACGTGGAGATGCGCGCCGAGATGGACGTGCTGGCGCTCATCAGCAACTGCCCGCAGCTGAACAACCCCTGCAACGCCTACAACCCGACGCCGATCCGCGTGCTCGTCTGGAATTGATGTTCTCCCGGGTCCTCATCGCCAACCGCGGCGCCATCGCCTGCCGGATCATCAGGACGCTGCGGCGGATGGGCGTGTCTCCGGTCGCCGTCTACTCGGACGCCGATCGCCACGCGGCCCACGTGGCGCGGGCCGACGCCGCCGTCCGGCTCGGTCCGCCGGCGGCCGTCGAGAGCTACCTGCAGCAGGACGCCATCATCGAGGCCGCGCGCCGCGCCGGCGCGCAGGCGATCCACCCCGGCTACGGTTTCCTCAGCGAGAACGCGGGGTTCGTCGAGGCGTGCGAGCGCGCCGGGCTGGTGTTCCTGGGGCCGACGCCGTCGCAGATGCGCGCGCTCGGCCTCAAGCACATGGCGCGCGAGATCGCCGAGCGCGAAGGCGCGCCGCTGCTGCCCGGCACCGGTCTCCTGATCGACGAGGAACATGCGCTTGCCGAGGCGGAGCGCTGCGGCTATCCGATCATCCTGAAGAGCACGGCTGGAGGCGGCGGCATCGGCATGCGCGTCTGCCGCACGCCCGAGGAGCTGGCGCAGCACTTCGGCGCGGTGGCGCGCCTCGGTGCGGCGAACTTCGGCCAGGGTGGCGTCTACCTGGAACGGTTCGTCGAGCGGGCGCGCCACATCGAGGTGCAGATCTTCGGCGACGGGGCCGGCAAGGTCATCGCGCTCGGCGAGCGGGACTGCTCGGCGCAGCGCCGCAACCAGAAGGTGGTCGAAGAAACGCCGGCTCCCGGGCTGCGCGACGACGTGCGGCGCCGGCTCTGGGACACCGCCGAGATGCTGGCGCGCGCCGTGCGCTACCGGTCGGCGGGCACGGTGGAGTTCCTGTACGACTCGGATCACGAGGACTTCTTTTTCCTCGAGGTCAACACGCGCCTGCAGGTCGAGCACGGGGTCACCGAGGAGGTGACCGGCGTGGACATCGTGGACTGGATGGTGCGCCTCGGCGCGGGGGCGCTGCCGCCGCTCGAATCGCTGCGGGTGTCGCCGTCCGGGGCGTCGATCCAGGTGCGCGTCTACGCCGAGGACCCCGCGCACGACTTCCGCCCCAGCACGGGGCTGCTCACCGACGTGACGCTGCCGCCGGGCGTGCGCTGCGACACCTGGGTGGAGCGCGGCACCGAAGTGTCGCCGTACTACGATCCGATGCTGGCCAAGATCATCGTCACGGGCGCCACGCGCGCCGAGGCGATCGAGCGGCTCGAGGCGGCCCTCGCCGCGGCGTCGTTTGCCGGGCTCGAGACGAACCTCGACTACCTGCGGCAGATCGCCCGCGAGCCCGAGTTCCGGGCCGGGGGATTCCCCACCAGCTTCCTGGGCCGCGTGCACTACCGGCCGCGCGCCTTCGAGGTGCTCGACCCGGGCATGCAGACGACCGTGCAGGACTACCCGGGCCGCACCGGCTTCTGGCACGTCGGCGTGCCGCCGTCTGGACCGATGGACGCCCTGGCGTTCCGTCTCGTCAATCGCCTGGTCGGCAACGACGACACCGCCGCGGGTCTCGAGTGCACGATGACCGGCCCGCGCCTGCGCTTCTTCAGCGACGCGGTCGTCGCCCTCGGCGGCGCCGACATGAAGGCGAAGCTCGATGGCGTGCCGGTCGAGCGGTGGCGGGCCGTCGAGGTGAAGGCGGGCTCCGAGCTCAAGCTCGGCGCCGCTGCCGGAGCCGGCGCGCGCGCCTACGTCGCCGTTCGCGGCGGCCTGGACGTGCCCTCGTATCTCGGCAGCCGCGCCACGTTCATCCTCGGGAAGTTCGGCGGCCACGCCGGGCGCGTGCTCCGCATGGGCGACATGCTCCGCTGGCACGACGACGTGGGCCCGGGTCTTCAGACCCGGGCGCGGCTGCCAGAGTCGCTGACACCGCAGTACTCCCACGAGTGGGAGATCGGCGTCCTCTACGGTCCGCACGGCGCCCCCGACTTCTTCACCGAGGGCGACATCTCGACGCTCTTCGCGGCGTCGTGGAAGATCCACTACAACTCCGACCGCACCGGCGTTCGCCTGATCGGTCCGCGGCCCGCGTGGGCACGGCGCGACGGGGGCGAAGCCGGGCTGCACCCGTCGAACCTCCACGACAACGCCTACGCCGTCGGCGCGATGGACTTCACCGGCGACATGCCGATCCTGCTCGGGCCCGACGGGCCAAGCCTGGGCGGCTTCGTGTGCCCGGCGGTCGTGGCGCAGGCGGAACTGTGGAAGATGGGTCAGGTCCGCGCCGGCGATACCGTGCGGTTCCGCCTGATCACCAACGCGCAGGCGACGCGCATGGAACGCGAGCTCGACGCGGCCATCGCCACGCTGAGCGGTGCGTTGCCGCGTCCGGTCGAAGAGACGCGGGACCCCGCGGTGCTGCGCACGAGCGGCACGACCG
>DATMDI010000286.1:0-7010 GCA_035557875.1 Vicinamibacterales bacterium | reverse complement strand
GTGCTCGACGCCTTTGCCGGCACCGGCGCGGTCGGCTTCGAGGCGCTCAGCCGCGGCGCCGCCCACGTGGAGTTCGTGGACAAGGATCCGCGGGCCACGGCGGCCATTGCCCGTACGGCGGCGGCCTGGGGCGTGGAGCAGGGCTATACTATTCACGTCGGGGACGCCGTCGCGTGGTTGAGGCGCCTCGAACGCGGCCCACGCTTCGATCTGATCCTGCTCGATCCGCCGTACTCGCTGCCGCACGTGCACGCCGTGCTGGAGGCTGCCGCCGGGTGCCTCGCGCCCGGAGGGCTGCTGGTGCTCGAACGGGCGACGCGACGGGACATCGAGGAGCCGGTATCGCTCGAACGCGTGCGCGACCTGCGGTCGGGAGACAGCACGCTGACGTTCTACCGGCGCGCCGGCGCCGTCGAGGAAGGCTGAGACGCGATGAGCCCTGCTGAACCGCCGAACGGACGCCTCGCCATCTTTCCCGGCTCGTTCGACCCGTTGACCAACGGGCACGTGGACATCATCCTGCGCAGCGCGCATCTCTTCGAGCGCATCGTGGTGGCGGTCTTGGTCAACGCGGACAAGCAGCCCCTGTTCTCGTCCGACGAGCGCATCGGCATCATTCGCGAGGTGTTCCGGGAGTATCCGAACATCGAGGTCGAGAGCTTCGACGGGCTGCTGGTGCAGTACGCGCGGCGCCGGCGCGCGAGCGCCATCGTTCGGGGTATTCGCGCCGTGTCGGATTTCGAGTACGAATTCCAGATGGCGCTCATGAACCGCCACCTGGAGCCGACCCTTGAAACCGTGTTCATGATGCCCGCCGAGCAGTACACGTACCTGAGCTCGCGTCTCATCAAGGAAGTGTTCAGCCTGGGCGGGGACGTGCGCGGGTTGGTGCCCGCCGCCGTCGAGCGGGCGATGCACGAGAAGAAGGCGGTCAAGACGTAGGTCAGGTAGGTCGGGTAGGGAGAGCACCCGACGTAGGGCGGGGCTTCAGCCCCGCCGCGAAGTACGTAGAGGCGGGTCTTCAGACCCGCCTGGAGGTCAGAGGGGATTCAGATGGGTATGTTTGCCGACCGTATGTCATCGGTGCAGGTCTCGGCTACGCTCAAGGTGGCGGCCGAGGCCGAACGGCTCCGCCGGGCGGGGCACAACGTGGTGGACTTCAGCGCCGGCGAGCCGGACTTTCCAACGCCCGAGCACGTGAAGGCGGCGGCCAAGGCGGCCATCGACGCCAACTTCACGCGTTACACGGCGGCGGCGGGCATTCCCGAGCTCCGCGAGGCGATCTGCGCCCGCTACAAGCGCGACTACGGCGTGGACATCTCCGCGGCTGAGGTGCTGCTGACGGTCGGCGGCAAGCAGGCGCTCTTCAACACGGCCCTCGCGCTCTTCAATCCCGGCGACGAGGTGATCACGCACGCGCCGTACTGGCCGACGATTCCCGAGCAGGTGAAGCTCGTGGGCGCAGTACCGGTCATCGTGCAGACGAGCTCCACCGACGGCTTCCGCGTGGCGCCCGAGTCGATCATCGCGGCAATCACGCCGAAGACGAAGGCGATCATCCTCAACTCACCCGGCAACCCCACCGGCGCGCTGATCGACGAATCGGCCGTGGCCGCGATTGCCGAGGAAGCGGCGCGCCGCGACATCTGGGTGGTCGTCGATCTCTGCTACGAGCAGCTGATCTACGAGCCGGTGCCGCACAACCTGCCGAAGACGCTCTTCGATCGTCATCGCGCCAAGACGGTGCTGTGCGGGTCGGCGTCGAAGAGCTACGCGATGACCGGCTGGCGCTGCGGCTGGACCGTGGCGCCGAAGGAACTGACCTCGGTCTTCAACATCATCCAGGGGCAGACCACCTCGAACATCACGTCGATCACCCAGAAGGCGGCGCTGGCGGCCATCTCCGGCTCGCAGGACGCCGTGACGGTGATGCTCGACGAGTACCGCCAGCGGCGCGACAACATTCACGCCTGGCTCACGGCGCACCCGGGCATCCAGTGCGTCAAGCCGAAGGGCGCGTTCTACCTGTTCCCGAACATCGGCGCGCTGCTGGCGCCCGGCACCACGTCCACCGATTTCGCGCAGGCGCTGCTCGAAAAGGAGCACGTCGTCGTGACCCCGGGCGAGGCGTTCGACGCGCCCGGCTACCTGCGCATCTCCTATGCGACGTCGATGGAGCAGCTGCGCGAAGGTGCCACGCGCATCCTCCGCTTCGCCGAGTCGCTGCAGCACGCGGCCGCGCGCTAGCCGCGCCGGCCGTCAGGCCATGACCCTGCCGTCCACGTTCGTCGCCGCGCTGCGTGCAGCGCTCGGCGAACGTGACGTTCTCGACGATCTCGCCACCCTCGGCGCCTGCTCGGTCGACGCGCTCGGCCGCGGCCACGCCCCCGATCTCGTGGTACGCCCGGCCGACACGGCGCAGGTGGCGGCAGTGGCCCGCCTCTGCCAAGCGCATCGCGTGCCGCTGGTGGTGCGCGGCGCCGGCACCGGGTATACCGGCGGGGCCGTTCCGGTACACGGCGGCGTCGTCCTGTCCGTCGAGCGGCTGAACCGCATTCTCGAGATCGACGACGTGAACCTCACGGCGGTGGTCGAACCGGCGGTCATCACCGGCGACCTGCAGCGTGCCGTCGAGGCGCGCGGGCTCTACTATCCGCCAGACCCGGCCAGTCTCGAGTCGTCGTCGATCGGCGGCAATGTCGCCGAGTGCGCGGGCGGTCCGCGCGCATTCAAGTACGGCACGACCAAGCGCTACGTGCTCGGTCTCGAGGCCGTGCTCCCGACCGGCGAGATCATCCACACCGGGTCGAAGGCGGTGAAGAACGTCGTCGGCTACGACCTGACGCAGCTGCTGGTCGGATCCGAGGGCACGCTCGCCATCGTCACCAGGATCACGCTACGGCTGCTGCCGTATCCACCCGCCCGCGCCACGCTCTCTGCGGCGTTCGCCGACATCCGCGGGGCGGTGGACGGGGTGACCGCTCTGGTGCGCCTCGGCGTCATACCCGCGGCGGTGGAGCTCATCGACGGCGACTCTCTGCGGTCGGTCGAGGCGTTCGTCGGCCGATCGGTCGCGCCAGGAGCCGGCGCGCTGCTCATCGTCGAGGCCGACGGCGTTCCCGCCGCCGTGGAAGAAGAGATCGACCGCAGCGCTGCGGCGCTCGCGGCGGCCGGCGCGCTGTCGATCACCCGCGCGGCCGACGACGCCGCGCGCCAGGTGCTGTGGACGGTGCGACGGCAGTTGTCGCTGGCGCTGCGCGCGACGCAACTCACCAAGATCAATCATGACGTCGTGGTGCCGCGCGGCCGCGTGCCGGAGCTCTTCGCCGAGGTCGAGCGGCTCAAGGTGGCGTTCGATCTCCGCGTGGCGTGTTTCGGCCATGCCGGTGACGGCAACATCCACGTGAACTTCATGATCGATCCGGCGGACGCGGCGGCCCGCGAGCGCGCGCGGCATGCGGAACGCGAGCTGTTCGCGCGTGTGGTCGCCCTCGAGGGCTCGATCAGCGGCGAGCACGGCATCGGGTTCGCCAAGGCCCCGTATCTCGATCTGGAGCTCTCGGCCGACGTGATCGCTCTGATGCGGCGCGTCAAGCAGGCTTTCGATCCCGCGGGGATTCTGAATCCGGGCAAGATCTTCCCGGAGGGTACGTAGGGGCCGGCTTCAGCCGCCCGGGCCGCCTGAAGGCGGCCCCCACGTCTACCTGTTCGACACGAGCACCACGGTCTCCAACTCCACCGCCGGGTCCGGGTTCAGCACGCTGCGCAGGCGCAGGTAGGCGGTGTTGAGGTGCTGCACCCGGGCAAGCCGTTGCGGTTCGACGCCTGCGGCGGCGGCGACCTCGGGGAGATCGCGCTCGGGCAACACGAGGAGCACGCGCTCGGGCGCGGCGAGGAAGCGCGCCGCGCCGGCCGCGTCGAAGAGGTCGGTCTGCCGGAGCCGCGTGTAGAAGACCAGGTTGCGCGTAAAGGCGTGATAGGTGCCCACCGCCTCGCCGTCCAGGCGGTGCGCGGTGACGAACGCCGCCATGCGCTCCACCGCTGCGGGCCGCCCCGGTGCGAAGACGCTGAACTGCACGCCCACCAGCAGCGCGGCGCCTCCGGCCGTCATCACCGCGGGAAGCGCGCTCCACGCCGAGCGCAGGGCCACGACGGCCAGCGCCGCCCCCACGGCCGCCAGACCCACCGCAGACGTGGTCAGGATCACAGGACTGGTCTCCGCGAGCAGCGGTTGGAGACGGTAGAGCAGGGCAGCCGCGCCGACGAACACAAGGGCGGTCGTCCACGTCGCGGCGCGAAGCAGAGGCGCATGGGCGGAGCGCCGCGCGGCTTCGATACGCTCGCCCATCGCGCGCGCCATCAGGATCGCCAGCGGCGGCAGCACCGGCAGGACGTAGCGGGGCTGCTGTCCGACCGAGGCGGCGAAGAACAGCGTCGGGACGATGGCCCAGCACAGCAATCGCATCTCGTCGCGGGAGGGGTGCCATTGCCGCCGCGCGAGCGCGGCGAGCCCCGTGCCGGCCGCCGCGACCCCGTACGCCGACCACGGCAGGAGGCCTCCGGCGATCACCGGCAGGTAGAACCACAGCGGCCGTTTGTCGTTGAAGCGGGTGGTGGTGAATCGTTCCAGGTTGTCGCCGACCACGAAGCTGTCCACGTAGGCCAGGCCGTGGCGCGCCACCATCGCCGCGTACCACGGCAGTGCGACCGCGGCGGCAATCAACGCGGCCAGCGCCACGTGGGGCCATCGCACGGCAGCGTCCCGCCGCTCGAACCACCACGCGGGCGCGACGGCCAGGGCCGGCACCACGACCGCCACCGGTCCCTTCATCAGGCACCCGAGGCCGGTCGCGAGACCCGCCAGCGCCCACCAGCGCAGCGAATCCCGCGGTCGGCCACCGGCGTCGAACGCGGCGAACGCGGCGGTAATCGTCAGCGTGATGCAGAACGCCAGGGGCAGGTCCGGCAATGCCGCGCGCGCCATCGCGAAATAGCCGAAGCACGTGGCCGTGATCGCCCCGGCCAGCCAGGCGTGCGGCCGCATTGCCTCGCGGCGCCGCGTCGCGGCCCACACGAGCATGACCAGCCCGGCGCCGGAAAGAGCCGACCACAGGCGCGCAGCGCCTTCGCCGGGGCCGGCCACCTGGTAGGTCGCTGCCGTGAGCCAGTAGTAGAGGACCGGCTTCTGCCAGCGATTCTCGAAGTTGAACCGCGGCGTGATCCAGTCGCCCGACGCCGCCATCTCCCGGGACGCTTCGGCGTAGTAGGCCTCGTCGGCTTCCGTGATCGCCTGGCGCCCGAGTCCGACGCCGAACGTCACGAACGCCAGGAGGAGAAGGGTGAGAACGGGACGCCGCACTGCCGGTCATTGTAGCGAGGCTCAGCCTCGGGCCGGGACGCTCTGGGATAATGGGCCATGCCGCAGAAGCAGGTCGTCGCCGTGGTTGGCGCCTCACGCGACCGCCACAAGTTCGGCAACAAGGCGCTGCGCGCGTTTCGCGACGCCGGGCACACCGTGATTCCCATCAACCCGCATGAGACGGAGGTGGAGGGCGTGCGCGCCTACGCGTCGGTGCTCGACGTCCCCGGGCCGATCGACATGGCCACCGTGTACGTGCAGCCGGACACGGCCCTGCGGCTGCTCGACGAGTTCCAACGCAAGCGCATCCCCGAGATCTGGCTGAATCCCGGCGCCGACGATGACGCCGTGCTCGCGGAGGCGCGGAAGCGCCGCCTCAACATCATCGCGGCCTGCAGCATCATCGGCGCCGGCAAGTCTCCCGGCGACTACTGAGCGCCGCCGACGCGGGGGCTTCTATACTCCCCGCATGTCACGACACGCCTGGCTCGCCGCAGCGCTCCTCATCACGTACGGTGTTCCGCTGTCAGCCGCCGCGCAATGGGTGTACCGGTCGCCGACGGCACCACGGACAGCGAGCGGCGCCGTCGATCCGTCGGCCCCCGCGCCGCGCACCGCGTCGGGCACGGTCGACCTCTCCGGGATCTGGCAGACCGACATCAAGTTCAACGCCAACCTCGCGGCGGATCTGAAGCCCGACGAGGTGCCGATGCGTCCAGTCGCGCGCGCGCTGTTCAACGAGCGGCAGGACAGTCTCGGCAAGGGCGATCCGGAAGGCTTCTGCCTGCCACCGGGGTTTCCGCGGGTCAACGGAGTGCCATTCCCCAGCAAGATCATCCAGACGCCGGTGCTCGTCGTGATGCTCTACGAAACCCGCACCACCTTCCGCCAGATTTTCCTGGACGCTCACACGCTGGCGGCCGACCCCCAACCCACATGGATGGGTTACTCGACGGGGAAGTGGGAGGGCGACACGCTGGTCGTGCAGACAGTCGGGTTCAACGACAAGACGTGGCTCGACGACGCCGGACACCCGCACTCGGACGCGATGCGTGTCACCGAGCGCATCCGCCGCCCCGACTTTGGCCATCTGGTGGTGAAGATCACGATCGACGACCCGGCGTACTACACGCGGCCCTGGACCGTGACGCAGGAATTCACACTGACCGCGGACGGTGAACTCATCGAATACGTCTGCAACGAGAACAACTTGGACGTGCCGCACCTCGTCGGGAAATAGCGCCAGCTGCTCCGGGTTGGGCCGCCGCGTTCTTGACACCGCGGGGGCCGGTTTCTATACTCGCTGCTGTACATCCACGCTCTGCGCGCGTCCGCCGTCCTGAGCCGCTCACCAGTCCACCACACTCCTCGAGAAACTCGAGAAACTCGAGAAACCTCTTCGAAAAAAACATGCCCAGCAGCCCGCGACGTCACGGGGCGGGTCGATCCTCCGACCGCCGTCCCAGGGAATCCAACGAGTCCGAACGGCCGCACCGCAGCCACGGTGAGGGCGGTCAGCGCGGCCAGTCGCCCGAACCCGCGGTACCACGGCAGCCGCCGCCGCAGGCCGATGTCGAGGCCACCGCGCCCGACGCCAACGGCGCGGCGCCCGCCCCCGCCGCGCCCGGGTCGGCCGCGCCCGCCGCACCAA
>DATMDI010000285.1:0-8756 GCA_035557875.1 Vicinamibacterales bacterium | reverse complement strand
CGTTGCGTGCCAGGTGGCGAAAGCGATCGTAGGGCTCGAACTCGGGGTTCGGACCGCGGGCCAGAATCAGGCGAGCCCGAGGTATCCAGTCAGTCTCCTCGCCGTCGATCAGATGCCCGACGACGTCGAAGGCGCTGAACGTCGATGGTCCTTCAGTCCCGCGCAGCCACGGCTCGGCGAGACCACCCAGCATGGCGCGAAGCGCCGCCGGGGTGCGGGCGAGCACGTCGGCCGCCTGCTCGACATCGAAGTCCATGGCACGCTCCTCTCGCAGGTCGCGCCCGGTCCTGACTACGGCGCGACGCGACCATCGTACGCCAGCAGCGGCCGCAGCAGGCTGGCGAGCCGCAGCCAGTCGTGGCCCGGCTCGACGCGGACTCCGTCCTCGACGAGCCAGATCGCCGCCGACAGCACCCGGCCCGCCCGCCATTCGTCCCCTTCCACCGTGGCGACCTTCAGCACGACTGGATCGCCGTCGCGCGTGCCGAAGGCACAGAGCGCGGTGGAGGTTTCGTCGATCCGGTCCACCATCACGCGCCAGGTCACGGCGAGTTGGTCGAGACGCGCGCGTGGCACGGGTCGGCGGGGACCACGGTCGTCAGAGGGCCGCCTTCCGTCCCACCGCGAGCAGATGCGCGCTGGCGCCGATCACGCTTGGTTCACGTTCGAGCGCGGCCGCCACGTGCAGGATGTCACGGCGCAGGGCGGGATCCGCCCACTGGCGGTCGAAGTCGCCCACCATCCAGGCCGGCCCTTCGACACCATACACGGCGACCTGTTCGAATCCAGCGGCCTCGACCTCGTCCCGGAGCTCGTCGGGGTGATGCAGGTACGCGGTGGTGAAGTACCCGGGACGTCTGCCGTCGTTGCGGTGCTGCCCGCCGGCGCCAGTACGCGCAACGCCTCGCGCAGGGCCGCGGCGCGATCCGCGGCCGCCGTCAGATGGTAGAGCGGCCCCATCAGCAACAGCGCGGCGGCGCTGCCGTCGGCGGCGGGCAAGGCCCGCGCGTCGGCCACGGTGAGCGACGCCATCGGACGCGACAGGGTGGCGTTGCGGCGGCGCGCTTCGCCGACCAGTCGGGCCGAGGCATCCACGAGGTGAACGTCGAACCCCTGACCGGCCAGCCACGCGGAATAGGCGCCAGCTGCGCCGCCGACGTCGAGGACACGCGCCGGCGCCGGCGGCAGCACCGCGCTCAGAATGATCTTGGTGCGCTCGAACTCGAGCGGCCCGGCGCCGTGCTGCAGGCGCGATTCCTCCGGGTACTGCTCGTAGTACTCGATGACTTCGCGCGGCGGTTCCATGGCGTTCCTCGGAGCACGCGGGCCTCGCGGAGCGCGTCCGAGCGGGAGTATAGCGCCGAGAGGGCTCGACGGCAGCTCAGTGCATCAGCAGGAGCACGCGCGGAATCAGCGCCATCGTCAGGAGACACGCCGCGAGGCACCAGGCCGTCCTGATCCACGTGCCGGGACTGACGCGCTCGCCCAGCTCGGTTGCGACGCCGGCCGCCGCCACCAGCACGCCGGCCAGCGCCGCGAGCCCGACGATGTCGCGGGCGTGCAGGCCGGTGATCGGATTGCGCGATGCCAGGAGGCCCGCACCGCCGGCGACGGCCGCCGCGCCAGCGGCCGCGCGGGCCACGAAGCTGCGCCAGGGGCGCGGATCGGCCGTCATGGGCGACAGGCTGAATCTCACCATCAGCCCGGCCGCGAACAGAAACGGCAGGAAGAGCGGCGCGCGATAGGTGTCCCAGCCGCCGTCACGCCAGAACAGCCACGCAGTGACGAGCGGCGCCGCGAGGCCGGTGGCGGCCAGCGCGGCGCTAGCCGCGAATCGGCGGCCGCGCATCGGCGTCTTTGCCGTACTTGTCGATGGTGTACGGGCGACTCCTCATGGATCGAACGGGCGTCGCACCACGAGCATCAGTCCAGACGCCCACGCCATCCTCACCGTGGTGAACCCGGTGCGGCGCTCGATGTCGTCGATGAGCACGGGCACCTTCGGCGCGTGCCCTGCCGGCCAATTGGGCTGCGGCAGCAGGTCGTCGATGACGTACATCCCGCCGGGACGAAGCAGCGCCAGCGCCTCGTCGAGGTGGCTGAACTTCCCGGGCCACGCGTCCGCGTAAACGAGATCGAACTGCCCCGGCCTGGCGCCGCGGAGAAACTCCGCGCCGTCCGCGACCTGAAAGGTCACCCGGCTGTCGCTCCCCAGGTGCCGCCGTGCCACCGCGACGACGAGCTCGTCGGGGTCCACAGTGACGAGAGTCGAAGCCGCATCCATTCCGGTCAGCAGCCACGCCGTGCCATGCCCGGTGCCGGTGCCCAGCTCCAGGAATCGTCCTGCCGGCTTCGACGCGGCAAGCGTCGCCAGGAGTGCGCCGACCTTCGGCTCCGAGATCATGGTGAACGACATCGCTTCCGTATCGGACACGATGCCCGGGACGGCCTTCGGCTGTCGATGAATCTCCGCGTCGTTCATGATCTCGATTCGGTCATTCACGCCGGAACGGCTCGCGTCCAGGAGACCGCCTTCCGAGCCCCGGTGCAGCGCGCATGCGCCACAAGAAGTACGACGCCGCGGCGCGTGTCGGCACGAGACGGTTGGTTTCGTTGGCGGCTGCGTGCATGAGCATCGTCAGCCCCACACTACCCCGGGTGTTCATGAACAGCCAAGCCATCGCCACCGACAGGGCTGTCGAGCCGAGAACGAATCGCCAGAAAGGCTGTCCGTAGTTTGCGTGACCCGCCCGCGCCAACCCGAAGCGTTCGGCCAGCCGCGGCAGGTCGGACACAGCGTGCCTCCGTCAGAGTGGCTTGCGCATCGGAACGAATTCGATACTGCGCCCGCCCGGCAGTGGATAGCTGCGGCGTTCTCCGGCTTCGTATCCGTGCCTGGCGTACAGCCGCTCGCCCGGTAACGTCGCGACGAGCTCGACCGCCCGGAATCCCGCCGCCCTGGCTTCGCCTTCGCACAGCGCGAGCAGCCGACTGGCCAGGCCTTGCCTCGCCCACTGCGGATGGACGAAGAACGCGCGGATCCGCGCCGCCTCGCTCTCGGGGTCGAGCAGCCGTGATTCCCGGTCTTGGTGCGCATCGCCGCCGAACGACGTGGCACGACGGCTCCAACCCCCGCAGAGCACCAGCTGGTCTTCCGATCCAACGAAGTAGGTGCCGTCGCGAATGAGTTCGGTGTCCACACCCCACGCGCCGAGCAGCGCCGCGTCGATCTGGCCCGCCGTATAGTCGCTCGCACCGAGCACCCGCGCGGACGTGGCGATGAGCCCCCCGATTGCGGGGACGTCGGCCAGAGTCGCCTGCCGTATGTTCACGCGCTCATACCCGGTGTCATCCTCGCCCGGCGCAACGCGCCGTAGCCCATCGCCGTCGAGACGGCCAATACCACGGCCGTGATCGCGAGGAAGAGGAACGACGTGTCCACGCCACTGTCCCACAGGAGCAGCGGCGCGGTGGCCCCGATCTGCCACCCGGGCCGCCCGGTCAACCACCACCGCGTCTGAACGACGCTATCGCCGATGCCCGCCGCGGCGAGGATCGAGATCATTCCGCCTGGCTCGCGAGGCTCCCTGTGGCCGCGAGCGCCGCGGCTGCCGCGAGCTTGTGGCTGGCCTGCCACGGTGGCCCGATCGAACGACCCATCGCGGACAGGGACGCGCTGACGTCCTCGCACCCGAGCACTGCGGCCGCGTCGTCAAAGACGCGTTCGCGGTCGTACCAATGCACCGACCAGCCCCGCGCCCTGGCGGCCGTCGCGAGTGCCTCGCGATACATCACCGAGTCGGCGAAGGTCTGCGCTCGATTGTCGGCGATTCGCTCCTCGGTCGTCGGCGGAAGCTCGGGGCAGGCGCGGATCGCGATGCTCGCAATCGGCACCGCCACGGCCGCGGCCAGCGCTTCCAGGCTTTCGTGCGCGCCGCGCGCCGCGGACGCGCGCACGCGTTCGACGAGTGCCACCGCGTCGGCGAGCGAGAGCGCTCGCGCTCCCGGGGTGTTCAGGTAACGGCCCACCGCCCACGACCCTTCGTGGTGATGCGGATGAGTTGGCAGACCGGGATCGGTGAGGTCGATGCGCCGACGATCGAGCAGCTCGCCGCCAGGCGCGACAGTCACGAGCACCGCCGAATTAGCGTTTTCGGCGACGCCGACCGTCGCGACTGGCCGAGTCCGTGCTCTCGCCACGCTGTTCCTCCTTGGGGCGCACCCGCGCGATTCAGGGTTGGACGGGGCCTTCAGAACCCGGTCGGTACCGGAGTTCCGAGTCTCGAACTCCGCGTTGTCGAAGATGATGTCCGCCGCGTCTCGGGGGCGGCACCGCTCCAAGTATAGGAGTTGTCCTGGCACGTACCGGCGTTCGTACCTGGCCTGAATCGCCGCGGCCTGATCGCTTCCGGCGGCATCACGGCTCACAGCCCGTGGAACCGTCACACCGAATGGCACCTCAACCCAGATACCAAAGTCCCACGAGGCTGCAAGCTCGGGGCGCCGCAGGAACACACCATCGACCAGGAGGATGGCGTCTGGAGTCGCGGTTCGCTCCGAAATGAATCGAGAAAGTAGCCTTCCGGAGAATCGGCGCCGCGCCGGTATCAGCCCTCTCGCGTCACCTGCGATCGCTGGAGTGTTCCAACGTGACGCACCACATGCTCGTCGCGTGGATAGCCGACCGCGGCCCAGAACGGCCCGGCCCACGGACGATCGACCTCGATCAACGCCGTGATGCGGCTGACGCCCCACGTTGCAAACACCGCCTCGACCTGTCGCACGAGCTCGCGACCGAGCCCCTGACGACGCCGGCTCGGATGTACGGCCAGGCGGTACATGTTGCCGCGCCACCCGTCGAAGGTCCCAAGCAGCGTCCCGACGATCTCGTTCTCTGCTTCGGCCAACAGGAGCACCGCCGTGGGTTCACGACGACTCGGCGCACCTGCTCGACGTCGTCGGTCGGGTGCATGCTTGCGCCCGAGTCTGCCCAGAACCGACAAATCGACTCCGCGTCATCCGGTGTTGCGCGCCTGAATGTCATGCGAGTCTGAAGTAGTCGCTCAGGCTTTCGCCGTCGCAACGCCGTGCCCGCCGATGGGCACAGTCTCGACGCGATTGGTGAAACCGGCGATGAGCGATCTTCCCGTGGCGATTGCCGCTTGCACCGCCGGCAGTCGCAATGAAGCCTGGTGGCTTGCCTGACTCTCCCACACCTCGGTCACCCAGAGTGCGTCCGGCTCGGTTGCGTCGGCCGCGACCACGTAACTGAAACAGCCGGGCATGCCGGCGCTTGCCTCGATCAGGATGTTGGCGAGAGCATCGCGCCGGCCAACTGCCGCCGTGATCTTGCCGATCAGACCGTACATCTTGCCTCCAGTCCGGATTGCCGTGAATGTCGGACACACGTGCGACACGCATCGGATCAATTCTGCGCGACCAACACTCCTGCCGCCCTCAGTTCGCGACGCGTCGCGTCCACGCGGGACCCTGTGGCAGTCTGAACGTAGCTGCTGGCGCGGGCCCCGGCCAGAGCTTCGGCGACCACCACGCGCGCGCCACGCGCGCCAACGAGACCCACGGTCGCCAGGGCCGAAACCCTGATGCACGTCGTCAGCTGGAATCCGGTCAACACGATCTGTCGAACGCCATCCCTGACCGCTCGCTCGACGACAGTCCGGTAGGCCTCGGTCTCACCGGCGTCCGCCTGCTGCTTCGTGATGATGGCGCTGGCACGAGTCGTATCGAGCCCCGCAGCCCACTCGCAATCGAGGTTGCGCCCCGGCACGCACAGATCCGCCAGCGGATGGTCCAAGCGCCCGCCGGTGAACTGCCCGCGCCGATACTCGGATCGCACGAACACCGGGCGCGTGCCGGCTGCGCATTGCCCCAAGTGCGTTCGTAGGCGCACCAGCGCATCGACGCTCGGTTGCAGTTCGTCGACTCCATACGCCCGCGCCAGCGAGCCCGCTGGATCGACGAACGCCCGCTGAGCATCGATCACCACCAGCAGCGTGTCGCAGGCCGTCATGTTGCCGTGTTCAGGATGCGTTGATGGACCGCACAGCCAGGCCATCGACTTGCCCCCCCACAGTGACGGTTCAGCAAGCCAGCACCCGGCGGCAATTGTAAAACCAGGCGATTCTCTCGGCCGCCGCGAGCCCGGATTTCGAGAGCGGTCGCGACTCGTCGGCTGCCCAGTCCGCGTGCGCGTGACGAACGAGATAGATCTTCGTTGCCGCCATGCTGGCTCCGCTGCCGTCAGGTGCAGCGGCCCGTCAGCCCGATCGCTGCTCCCCGCTCATCGCGACGGGCTCTCGTTCGATCCCGTTTCACAGCCGGGGCGCAACCAAGGCGGCCGCTTGCTCGGACGTGACCACGGGGATGACATCGAATTCGGTGAGATCCTCCCAGCGGGCCATCCACTGCTCGAGGAGCGGCCGATTGCCCCTCCATCATCCGGTCGTCATGGCAGGCGTCCGTACGGGGTCGCATCGAGAATCTCCGGGACGCCGTCGCCATCCACATCTTCCCATCCGAACAGGATCGGCGGGACGATGAACGGCCGATGGGCCGCCTGGCCATGGCACTGCGGCGCCCAATCGTGTGACCCGGGCCACCCCCAGTGATGAGCCACCTCGTGGTGATACACGGCATTGGCGACATTGACCCATTCCGCCGCCGTGAGCGCCTGCGACCATCGGCCGTAGTTGCCCATGTAGACAAAGCCGTCGGCGCCGGCAAAGCCGCCCTCGGCTCGCATCGGATCCAAGTTGATGGACACGATGAATTGATACGGCTCTGTCGGAAGCCCGCCTCGCTCGACCGCGGCACGTACCGACGCAGGGCTCCTCGCATCAGCGATGTCGCCGGCGTCGACGAGCACGTTGGTGTTGTCGAACGAGACGATGCTCCGCGGAAGCCCCCGCGAGGCGGCAAAGGCAGCATGATCGTGATTGATCTTCGCCTGCGCTGCTTCCCAGTGCCGGAGCGTGGAGTCGCCTATCGTTGCGGGATGCTTCGCGATGACGACCAGGACGCGAAACGTCCCGGCGGGCAGAACAACCGACTCGACTCTCGACTTCCGCGCGACCACGCGACCGTCGGGTGTTGTCATCAGGTAGAGCAACCTGCCCGTCGTCGAAGACGTTCGAACGTACGCCGTCGTCGTGAGATGCGGCGCTGTGCAACCCCCACCTGACGGGTCGTTGTAAATCGCAGGGCGCGCGATCGTTTCGCTGAACTCACGGGCGTACGCGGCGGTGACCGCGCTCTCCACCGAGTCGGGCGGCCTGCTCGGCGGGCCACTCACACCGGACACCGCATTCAGTGCCGGCGCTGCGTCGGTTTGACCGGTGTTGCTGGCCACGCAGGTCGAGCCCATGAGTCCGATTACCAGCAGTGCAAACCGAGCGTTCTCGTGCATCTTCGCGTTCCGGTGTCTATCGGCCCGGCGCCTGCGCTGCTGGCCACAGGCCTACTCTCTCGGCGAATGCCCTGACGGCGTCCTGATCCGCTGCCGCGAGGGTGAACGGCAGGCCCAAGGCGACGCCTCCCACCGACCGTCCTGCCGCCATGAGTCGCAAGGTCGAGGGGGACAGGTCCGCTTCAACGGCGTTCGGCACGCAGTCGTCGGTCGCGAACGGGCACGGGAGGAAGCGATATCGGCGGTCCGGCCCGTTGAAATCGATGGTGCGGTCATCGACCGTTACCCGCAGCGACAGCGCCCGGACGATGGTCTGGGGCGGCGGCTCCGCACTGATGGTCAGGCGACTCGGGACGCCCTGGGGCCACGCCGGCAATCCGGTGTACCAATCGCGCGCTGCACGCCCAGGATAGAACGCATGGAAGACAAGGTTGACCGACGGGCGGCGCTCCTGGACCTCTGGGACGAGCCGAACCCAGACCTCCATCTCGGGAACCACTTCCCAATAGAGCCGGCGAACCTCTCGCGGCGGTGCCGGCGTGAGCGTCCAGCCCGACTGCAGCAAGGCCAGTATCAGCAGCGACGTCGCGTGCTGCATGGTCACCACTTCGGTTTCAGATGTCGATTCGTCTGCTCAGCGTCGGTAGTGCCGAATGACGACGATCTGCGAGTAGAGAATCCACGCCAGCATCAGCGTCATGGATAGCGCCAGCAGGTTGAAGAGGAACAGGAGCCGCGACTTGCGCGCGTCCAGCTGGAGCTGCCACGCCGCGATGTCGGCATGAACCCCCTGCACACCCGCCTGCACCTCGCCCAACGTCGTGTCCATGCGCTGTGTGAGCCCGGTGAGCGCGGCGACGGTCTCGGCGGTGACCTGGCTCTTTGGCGCCACAGCCAGCGCCCGCAGCGTGCTGCGCAACTGCGTCGTGTCCGCGGACAACCGTTCGAGCCGGTTGAAGGCCTCGTCCAGAGCCGCCAGACGCGGCGCACGGTCGGCCACCATCGGCAGTGAGTTCGCCAGGCTGACCGCGTTGCCGATCGTCCCCACCGCATTCCGCACTGGAGCCAGTGCCTCCTGCATCTGCCCGATGCGTGGCGCCAGACTGGCGTCCAGCCGCTCGTTCAGCGCGTTGAGCACGGCGCTGTTCGCTTCCGCTCGTCCGCCGACCGCGGTGATGGTCTCGGAGGCTTGTCGCACTTCCGTGCGGCTCGTCGCGATGAGCCCATCCATCCTCGCCGCCCCCGCATTGATCACCCCGACGGCGCTCTCGACGAGGCTGAACCCCTTCAGGGCAATCTCGGTCGTCCTGCGCTCGACCAACCACACGCC
>DATMDI010000284.1:0-9940 GCA_035557875.1 Vicinamibacterales bacterium | reverse complement strand
GGTCAAGCGGCGCGGCGACCAGGGCACCGCCGTGGCTCCGCACGACATCAACGCGAGTGTCGTGTTCTCGGGCTCGCCGTTCGACATCACCGCGCTCGCCGCCGCGTCCCTCACCAATCCGCCGATCTGGGATCCGACCCTCCGCACCATCGGGGGTGATCTGGTCATCACGTCGGACATGATTGCGGCGCTGGGCGAGAACACCGCGTTCCTGCTCCACAAGCTGACCCCGGCGGCGATTACGCTGGCGAAGCCCACGTTCGCGCAGGATGGGCTCGTCGTGTCGTTCTCGTCGGCGGCTCCTGTGGCGCACGTCATCACGTCCACGGGCAACTTCGCCACGGGCACGGCGGCACCGGGCAGCACGGCGACGTTCGGCGCGTTCACCGGGGCGGGCATCTCTCTCGTCGCGGCTGGCGGGCTCTGGAACGCGCGCGGCTCGGCGGGCGTCACCGTCGCTTAACACCTACGTCTAGGGAGACGCTATCTAGCGTCTCCCTAGACGCTTTCCACAGGATTTCCACAGATGGCGGAACAGCACTACGACGGGCCAGCGATTCAGATCAACCCGGCGTCCGGCTACGCGACCGAGATGCGGAAGTGGGAATCCACGTTCACGCAGTTCGGGCCGCCGGGACGGCAATACGTCTACCAGGAGTATCCGCGCCAGATGTTTCTGGCCGGGCACCCGCCGGGCCGTCCGGGCAAGGTCGAGATCATCGACTGGCGCGAGGCGAACGACGACAGCGAGCGCGCCGCGCTGGAGCGCGCAGGCTACGACGCGACGCAAGAGCGGGCGCTCACCAAGCAGGAGGAACGCGACCGCGACATGGCGCGCGCGGCCGCCGAGTCGAACTTCGCAGACCGCCTGATGTCGGTGAAGGCGCTCGCGGAGAAGGCCGAGGTCGAGGATGCGACCGCGTCCCACGTCGCGGACGTGCCGCGCCTGAATCCGAAGACCGGCCGTCGCATCGTGGAATAGCCGCCCGCAGGGGCACGGGGGTAGTCGATGGGGATTACTGCAGCGGTCCTGATCCGTACGGCGATGCAGGATCTCGGCATCCTGGGTGCGGGCGAGTCGGCGCGCGGCGAGGACATGCAGGACGGCCTGCGCCGCCTCCAGTTAATGATCGGCGGCTGGTCGCTGGAGCCGCTGACCGCCGGGCGGCAGCATGGACAGCCATTCCCGATTACCCCAGGCAAGTCGAGTTACACCATCGGGCCAGGGCAGGAGTTCGACACGGTGCGGCCGGTGGGGCAGCAGTCGGTCGTCGCGGCGGGCCTGATCCTGAACATCTACACGCCGAACCAGCTTGAGATTCCGCTCGGCCTGATGACGTACGACCAGATGACCAGTATTCGGGTCAAGCATCTCCAGGCTCCGTGGCCCACGCATGTGATCTACATACCGGGCGCGACGGCCGAGAACGCGACCCCGCCTACTGCACCGCCCTACACGCCGCTGGGGACGAGCGCGATCGGACTGTGGCCGGTGCCGACCGAGGCGAACCACATCATGCTCTACATCAATCGCGTGACCCCGATGTTTGAGAATCTGACCACGTCCTATCCGGTCCCGGACGGACTCGCGGCCGCGATTCAACACAACCTCACCGTCGCGATGGCCCCGATGTATCAGGTGCAGCCGTCACCGGGGACGCTGCGGGAGGCGGCGCGGACGCTCGCCTCGCTGAAGCGCAACAACTATCAGTTTGCCGACGTGGCCGTGGACCCGATGTTCACGTTCGGCAGCGGCGCGGGCTACGACATCTACTCCGGCGGCACGCAGCGGCATGGCTGATTTCTCCGCGTTCATCGGCGGGAGCTATCAGGCCCAGTCTCCTGTCTCCGACAACGAGGAGCTAGTCAACTGGTTCGTGGAGGCGAGCGAATCGCCCGGCGCGTCGGCGCAGGCGTCGCTCTATCCCACGCCGGGCGTGACGCCGTTCGTCGTGATTCCTGGCATCCTGCCCGGCGGCGGCCGGGCGATGTTCGCGGGGCAGACCGCGTCCCATCCCGGACAGGCACAGGTCGAGCAGTGCTTCGCGATCTTTGGCGATGGCCTCTACGAACTGTTCGCGGACGGCACCGAGATCCGGCGCGGCACGATGGCCGTGGACGAAGACCCCGCCACTATCAGCACCAACGGCTACGGCAGCGCGGACGACTCCGGCCGAGGACAACTACTCATTACGTCGGGAAAGAGAGCCTACTGCTACGAGCTGGCGACGAACGTCCTGACCGAGATTCTGACGCTGACAAACGACGGTGTCCGCGCGGCGCAGGGCGCGTGCGTCAGCAACTACTTTCTCGTGCTCGACCGCGACACCAGCACGATCTACATGTCGTTCCTGCTCGATGGGTCGCGGTGGGATCTGTCGCAGTATTTCCAGCCCAGCATCACCAACCCGTGGCAGGCGATGGCAACGTCGCCGTTCGGGCAGATCGTCCTGCCCGGCGTCACGACCGGCGAGATTTGGTACAACGCGGGCACCTTCCCGATCCCGTTCGCGCCCGATATGTCCGGGATGATGGCCTTCGGGTGCGTCGCCACGTTCTCGATCACGGTCGTCGGAGACACGGTCATCTGGGTGGCGAAGAGCCCGGACGGCGGCATCCAGGTGATGCAGCTGCGCGGCTACCGTCTGGAGCGCATCTCGACGCACGCGATGGAATTTGAGGGCGCGACCTACCCGCGCCTCGATGATGCGATCGGGCAGGCGTATACCGAACAGGGGCACACGTTCTACCTGCTGACGTTCCCGTCCGCGAACGTCACATGGTGCTACGACGAGAAGGCCCCGGAGGGCCGCCGCTGGCACAAGCGGGGGACGTGGATCTCTGAGGAGGGCGTCTACAACTACTGGCGTCCGGTGTTCCACTGCTTCGCGTTCAACCGGCACCTGATGGCGGATCGGGAAAACCGCTACGTCTATCACATGGCGTCGCGGCTGCCGCTCGACGTGGACAATCGCGTGATCCGGCGGCTGCGGCGCTCGCCCACGCTGCAGAACGAAAACCAGTCGATGATCTTCAACTGGTTTGAGCTGCTGATGCAGACCGGCATCGGCAAGGACGCGAACCCGCACGGCCCGCCGCCGGTGGTGATGCTTCGGATCTCGAAAGACGGCGGGCGCACCTGGGGCGACGAGCGGCAGGCGTATGCCGGGGCACTGGGCTTCTACCAGACGCGCGTGTTCTGGCCGCGTATCGGGCAGGGCGACCAGACCGTCTTTGAGGTCACCGTGTCCGATGCGGTGCGGAACTGGCGCATCACCGCCGCCTACCTGCGCGTGCCGCCAGGGCAGGGGGGCTGATGCCGCTCACCACCGGGCTCGTCGGCACGCCGATCGTGGACAGCCGGGGCCTGCTCACGCCGCGCTGGCAGATTCAGTTTCGCGATCAGGTCGTGACCGTCAACGACGTGGCAGTGCGGAAGGCGGTCGTGCAGCCGACGCCGGTGTCGGCCGCATTGCCGTCCACGCCGATTCCGACCGGCCCGCTGCCGTCAGGGCTCTACCGGGTGTCGGCGGCGGTCCACATCACCGCGCCGGTGGCCGGGTCGTCGGTCGCGGTCACGCTGCACTGGAAGGACGGGGCCCCGCCGGTGGTGCCCTGTTCGCTGCTGCTCGTGCCGCCGGTGGTGGGCGACACGACCACCAGCGCCGGGACCGGCACGGCGACGATCCACATCGGTGCGGACACCGAGATCAGCTACTCGACCACCTACACCCCGGCGGGGTCGGGGATGCAGTACGCACTGCACGTAGTGCTGGAAACGATGGGGGGCGCGTAAGTGGCAAGCAACTGGATTTCCGACCCGCAGTGGGACCAGCAGAATCGGCCCTACGTCGAGATGCTGATGGACGGCCCCGGCTACAAGAAGGGGGACCGCCGCTACATCGCGCCCGCCGAGGTGTGGTCGTCCAACTCCTACGGCGAAGACCCGCGCCTGATGCAGTGGGCCGACGCGAACCGCAACGCGCCGGGGCAGTCGCTGCTGCGCGAGCGCGGGCAGTGGAACCCGCGCACTGGGAAGTGGGACCAGGGCGTCAACTGGACGAACATCGCGAGCATGGCCGTGGGCGGGGCGATGGCCGCGCCGTTCGTCGTGCCTGCGGTGTCGAGCCTGATCAGCGGGGCCGGAGCCGAGGGCGCGGCCGCGCCGCTCCTCACGAACACGGCAACGCCGGGGATGGCGAGCATCGTCCCGACCGGCGCGATGGGTGCGGGCACCGCCGCGATCCCGACTGCCGCATCGGCGGCGCTGCCTGCGGTGACATCGGCGGCCGTGCCGACCCTGGCGTCTGCGGCGCTGCCGGGGGCTGTCGCGGACTTCACCAGCGGCGTCGTGGGGACGCTCCCGGCTGTCGGCCCTACGGCTGGCGAGATCGCCACGTCGCTGGCGGTTCCGGCGGCGATGACGGCGGCCCCCGTCGTGGCGAACATGATCGGCCCGGAGGATCCCTACCAGCCGGAGGACACGCCGCGCGAGCCCGACGCGACGAAGGACAGCACGCCCCGGACAGGCGAGCCTGGGTCGCGCCCGTTACCGGAGGGCCCCGACATCATCAACGGCCCAGGGATGCCCCCGCTGCCGGATGTGGCGAAGCCCGCGTTCAGGCTGCCGCTCGGGATCACGATGAAGGACATCCTCGACAACGGGCTGGGCTTCCTCAACCAGTTCCTGAACCGCAACGCGCAGCAAGACCAGTCGGAAGCCAGGGCGGCCGCCGACAAGGCTGCGCTCGACTTTGCGATGGCCGCCTACCGGGAGCAGATGGACCGAGAGAAGGAGCGGTGGGACGCGAACGAAGCCCGCCGCGTGCCGTATCGTCGCGCGTCGGCCGACACGCTCGCGGAGTTTCGGCGGCTGTTGGGACTCGGGGACTAGGGGGACGCGATGCGAGGCGACATCTACGACAACTACGGGAACCTCATTCGGCAGGACGAGGGGCCTGACGGCGAGCCCGTTCGCGGCACCGACGACCCCAACGACCCAGACCGGAACGCGACGCGGGAGCAGATCGAGGCCGCCGAACGCGGAACGAATTTCGAGGGGCGCAGCTTCGGGCAGGCGGAAGAAGACAGCTGGCTCAATCAGGCGCGCAACCAGGGCGTGCCGCAGGGCTGGCTGGACAGCTTCATGGCGCGCAACCCGCACGATGCCAACCGGGCTTACGAGCAGTGGCTCGATGAGCAGACGCCCAACGGCGCGGAGAACCGGAACACCGGCGGCACCAGCGGTGGGGGCGGTGGCGGGGGTGGTGGCGGCACCAACAACTACACCGGGCCGTTTGCGCCGCCGGGCACGACCGGCTGGATGCCGTCGTATACCGCGCCCCGCTTCCAGGCTCCCGCGCCCTATCAGGCGACGGCGTTCAACGCCCCGGACCCGTATGTCGCGCCGACCTGGGACTCGCCCGACCCCTACACGCCCGGCACGTTCCGCGCGCCGACGATCGAAGAGGCGCGCAACGAACCGGGCTTCCAGTTCGCCCTAGAGCAGGGGATGAACGCGCTGAACAACAGCGCCGCGTCCAAGGGCCTGCTCCGCACCGGCGGCACGATGAAGGAGCTGATCGGCTTCGGGCAGAACCTGGGCGACCAGAACTACCAGAACGTCTACAACCGGGGCCTGTCCACCTTCAACACCAACGAGGGCAACGCCGCCGACGCCTACAAGACGAACTACGTCGGGTCGCGGGACGCCTACGACCGCACCCGCCAGGGCGCGGAGGACGAATACCGGAGCCTGTGGGACACGGCCATGGGGAACTGGACCGCCGGGACCAAGGGCGCGCAGGACGAGTATCAGAGCCTCTGGGACACGTCGGTGCAGCAATGGCAGGCCGACACGCGCGGAGCCGAAGCCGAGTTTGCGCCGCGCCAGACCGAGGCAACGACCGGCTTCCAGGCCAGCATGGATCAGTGGCTGGAGAAGATGCGGATAGCGGGCCTTATCGAACAGGACTCTGACTAATGCCTGGACCGTCCTACACCTCGCCGTACGCTCCGGGCCCGGAGCGCATGTACAGTGCGTTCCGCATTGCGGACCTGATCCGCCAGCAGGGCTACTCCCAGGCGGAAGGCGAAGGCCAGGGCGGCCTGATTGCGGCCGACCTCGTCAAGGCCGGAGGCAACGTCCTGAGTGGCGGCCTCGCGCGGCGGGACGAGCGCCAGAAGCAGCAGGAGATCGCAGACCTGCTGTCGTCTGGGCAGCCGTTCGACCCGCGCGAGATCATCGCGAAATATGGGGTGGCGACGGCGCGCGACGCCTACGGCTTGTATACGGAGATGAAGAAGCGCCGCCTGGGCGAGCGCAACCCGGAGCATGACATCTACGACCTCGACACCGGCGAGACGGTGAACGCGGGCACGCCGGGGGCCGCGCAGGGACGACTGTCGGAAGACGAGAAGGGCGTCGTGTCGGAGATCGCGGACGGCATCTTCGCGGGGAAGGCGTCACCGACGCTGACGGGGATGTACAAGCTCCGGCCCTACGTGCAGGCGGAGCTGAACCGGCGAGGCTTCGACCTTGCCAACGCGGAAACCGACTGGAGGGCGACGCAGCGGTATCTCGCGTCGATGAACGGCACGCCGATGCTGCGGCTCCAGAGTGCCGCCTACACGGCAGACCACTCGCTCGACGTGATCGCGGACCTCGCGGAGCAGTGGGACAAGCTCGATAAGACCGCCTGGGACGGTCAGTTCAAGCTACTTAATCGGGCCAGCTTGGCGGCGGCCGTCAACGGCACGATGGGTCGCGAGGCCGCAGGGGTCGCGCAGGGCCTCATCGCGCAGATCAACGACGTGGCCTCCGAACTCGGACAGATGTATATGGGCGGCACGTCGCCCACGGACCACGCCCTGAAGATGGGCGCGGAGAACCTGAAGGCCGAGTGGGACAAGGACACCCTGCTCAAGCTGGTGAGGCAGGCCAAGGGCAACATCCGCATCCGTCTCAACTCGATGAATCTGGGGCCCACCGGCATCGGAGACAACGCCTACTACACCCAGCCCAAGCCGCTGGAGATGCCGGGCGATCCGAACACGAACGCCGCGCTGCCGACGACGCCGCAGGCCCCGCCGCCGGTGGTGCCCTACTTCCCGCCGGTGCAGGCCCAGGGCGCTGGCGGGCCTCCGCCCGGACCACCGCCCGCCGCGCCGTCGCCCGGTGGCGGCCTGTCGTTCACCCCCGGCGCGCCGCCGCCCGGCGTGCTGCCCGGCGTCCGGCCCCAGGCCGCGCCTGGACCGCCTCCCGGCGCGCCCATCGCGCCGCCTGCTGCACCAGTAGCCCCGCCGCCTGCGGCTCCTGTGGCACCCCCGCCCGCAGCGGCCGCGCCGCAGGCCGGTGCGCCGACGCGCGCAATGATCGCGGCCGCACGCAGCTGGGGCGCACCGCCGCGTGGCTTCGTGTTCCTGATGGACCCGGAGAACGGCAGGCAGCTCCAGGTGCCGGTCGCGGAAGTGCCGCAGGCGATCAAAGAGGGCGCGGTCTACCCGGACGGCACGACCAGCCGGAGGCCGTCCGTCGTGCCGCCTCCGGGGCCGACCATCTCCGACCTTGTCGGCGGCGCGGACGCAGGCGCGAACACGCCCGCGACGGCACCCGCTGACGCCAGCACGCCGGACCCCTACGCGGACTCGACGCTGATGCGCTTCAAGGACGGCACCATCCTCTACGTCATGCCGGAAGACGTGGCGGAAGCCACCGCCGGTGGCGCGACGAAGGCGAACCTGACCGACGAGCAGCTCGGGAAGCTGGAGTTTCAGGGCGCGATCGGCATCTTCGCGGGCAAGGGGAAGCGGTAGTGGCGGGCCCGCTCGACCGCTGGGCCGTCACACCGGCGGCCGCGCCCGCGCCGCCTGCGCCGCGCCAGCCGATCTGGGATCCCGCCAACTCCCTGGAGCAGCGGTATCGCCGGATGCTGGGCCTCCCGGAAACCGGGCTGCCGGAAGAGCCCGCTGGCGATCGCGGTATGGCGTCGCTCATCGCGGGCGACGTGAAGAACAACGCGACGGCCGGGATTCTGACCGCGCTCCAGGGCATCGACTGGGTGCTGGAGCACGGCCCGACGAAGGCCCACGAAGGCATCAAGGACATCGGGGAAGGCGAAACATCCAAGGGCATCACCAAGGTGGCCCAGGGCGCTGGCACGACCGGGCTGGCGCTGGCGGGGCCGGAGATTCTGACGGCGGCTGCGGCCGCGCCTGGGGCGGTTGGTGCGGCGCTGGCGGGCGGCTACGCCCTGATGGAGGGCACCAAGGCCACCGTCGAGAAGATCGGCAAGTACATGGGCTGGACCGACGACCAGATCGAGGCCGTGGGCGAAGTGGCGTCGATCCCGATCGGGATGGCGGGCGGAAGGCTCATACACAGTGGCGGCAAGGCCGTCACCGCGTGGCACGAAGGCAAGATCGACAAGGAAGTCTGGAAGCTGATTCAGCGCGGCGCGCCGAACACGCGCACCGTCGAGATCAAGCCAGAAGACCTGAAGCTGGGGCAGCCGCACATCGACAAGCAGCTGGAGGGCAAGGAGCGCATCACCGGGCTCTGGCAGTGGCGCGACACCGCCGACAAGGCGATCAAGCACATCGAAGGCGTGATCGACAAGGCCATCACCGCGTTTCCAGGCGCGACCATCACGACCGATCCGATGGCGGCCGCGCGTGTCCGGCTTGCCCAGTCGGAGCAGGCCCCGTTCCTGTCGGAGGGCATGGCGTATCTGAACCGCGTCTACCCGCAGATGCGCGGCAAGATTCCGGTCGCACAGGCCGACAGGATCCGTCGCGAACTCAACGCGCTGAACGAGGCGTTCGCCAAGAAGAACAGCTACTCGCGGGCCGACGCGCGTATCGCGGACCCGGAATTTGCCGCGCGTGAAGCGGCCGCCGAGGCGCTGCGTGAGGGTATCTACGGCGAGCTGGAGCGGCGGGGCGTCCCGAACGTCGCCGCGTTGCGGGCCGAAGAGGGGGCCGTCATCCGCATCCGCGATCAAGCCGAACACTACGCCTACGCCCACGACCGGGCGGTGGGCGGCACGTCGCAGCGCGGCGTCGTGGGCGGGATCGTCAACGCGGCCTCGCACATCCCGGTCGGGCCGCGCTGGCTGCGGCGCTCCGTCGCGGAGTCGCTGACGCCCGGCAACCGGACCCGCGACCAGCTGATCGAAGAGGCGTTCAAGCTGCGCCGCCCCGGCGCGGAGCCGGTGTATCCGAATGTCCCTGCGGTCCAGGCCGCTGCGACCGCCGCCGGGGTGCGGCCGGTGGCGAGTCACGCCGCTGCGCCGCCGGTGGCGGCCGCGCCGGTGCGCCCCATGGCGAGCCACACCAACGTGCCCGGCGTCGGCCGTCCCGTGCCGGTGCCGCCGAACGTGCCCGGCCTGGGCGTGCCGATGCCCGCGACGCCGCCACGGCCACCGATGCCGATGGTGCCGGGTGTCGGTCGTCCGGCCCCGCCGCCTGCGGGCCCGCTCCCGATGGTGCCCGGTGTCGGACGCCCAGCGCCCGCGCCGGTGCCGCCGGGTGCGCCGCCGATGAACGTCCCAGGGATTGGCCGTCCCGCACCGCCACCGTCCGGCCCTGGGCCGATGGTGCCTGGGGTGGGTCGTCCCGCGCCCGCGCCCGTGACCATCCCGCCGCCGCAGCGGCCGCTGGGCGTGCCCGGCACTGGGCGTCCCGCGCCACCGCCGCCTGGACCGCTCCCGATGGTTCCTGGCGTCGGTCGTCCTGCGCCACCCGCACCGGCACCGGCTGCGCCCGGACCAATGGTGCCTGGGGTCGGACGGCCCGCACCGCAGCCGCCTGGGCCTGGACCGATGGTGCCCGGTGTCGGACGGCCTGCGCCCCCGCCTGCGGGGCCCTTGCCGCTCGTGCCCGGCGTCGGCCGTCCGGTGCCGCCGCCGACAGCGCCGGTGCCGCCGCCAACCGTGCCGGG
>DATMDI010000283.1:0-5946 GCA_035557875.1 Vicinamibacterales bacterium | reverse complement strand
CCAGGGGCACGCGGACGTCTACCCGCGGCTCGCGCCGACGTCCGAGTGGGACACGGCGGCGGCCCAGGCGGTGCTCGAGGCCGCCGGCGGAGCCGTGCTGCAACTGAACGGTGACCCCCTGTCGTACAACAAGGCCGACATCCTCAACCCCGCGTTCGTGGCCGTGGCCGACACCGCCGTGGATTGGCTCCGATTCTTCCGGTGACCGGCTGGCGTCATCCGGCGGCCGGCCAGATGGGCACGCCGTGGCATAACCGGTAGTAGAGGATGGCCGCCCATTCGTAGCGGACGTAGGCGCGATCGTACGGATCGGCCCACCACGACTGCGGGTGCGCGGGCGAAGTGGCGATGGCAGGTATCACGCCAACCGTCACCGGCGTGCCCGCGAACACGCTCCTGAACGTACTCAGCGACCGTCGGGTGTGGTACGGCGACGTCACCACGAGCAGATGGTTCAAGTTGTAGTCGCGCATGAACGACTTCGTCGCCAGCGCTTCGCCGTACGTCCCCGACTCGGCGATCGCAATCAGGCGGATGCGCGGAGGGTAAACGCCGGCGGCGATGAGCCGCTCCGGCCGGCCGCCGCACTCGTGGCAGTTGAACGGCGTCACGACCCGTGGGACCGTCAGGACGACGAGTGCGTCCGGATGCGCCGCGGCCTGGGCGGCGGTGGCGGGCAGCCGCTCCCATTCGTGGCTCGCCAGCGACACGATTGCGTCCGGCGAGGGGCCGGGCGCCGTCGCAACCAGGGCAACGCCGGCATTCGGGAGCGCCGCCGCGGCCGCGACCAGCATCACCGTCAGTGTGCCCGCCGCCATCCGCAGGATGAGGCGGCGAAGGGGCCGGCCTCGCTCCTGGAGCGGTTTCACCGCACGGCGCTGGCCGGCGCGAGGAACGCGTCGACCGCGGACGCCAACACGCGGGCGGCGGGCAGTTTCAGCGGCTCGACGCCCTCGGGTACCGTGTCGTCACGAACGAAGAACAGGGTCATGGCCTTGCGGCCCGTGAAGAGCAGCTCTCCCGCCGTCCGAATCTGAAAGCGAATCGGATCAGCCACGAAGCGCCCATCGTAGTGCAGCACGTAAAGGCCAACCGGGCCCGAACTCTCCGCCGTGAGGACGTGCACCGGCACCTCGGGCCGATCCGGCAGCGTTTCGAGGCGTGAGCCGAGGAAGTTGGCGAAGGGGTAGGCCACCGCCAGTTCGGGATGGTGATAGAGCGCCTTGAGGTCGTACGAACGGATCACGGTGAGCACCACCGTGTCGCCGGCGCCAGCGTACTGCCGCTCGAGCCAGTCGGAACTCTCGAACCGCCGCCGGCCCCAGGTGGCGGAACGCGAGGTCGGTTCGCCGCGGTAGCCGTCGAGCTCCAGAGGAATCGCCTTGGTGGCGAGAGTATCAGGCGCCACGAGGCCGAAATACCCGTGAATGATCGTCGGGACGAGGGCCAGCACCAGGGCGACGCACACGGCCGGAGCGTATCGCGAAGACATCATCACTTCACCCTGCAGTGCTCGTGGAGGCCACGGGCGGGTGCGCGGTCGCGCGCTGGTCGCCCCCGAGCCAGAAGATGATCGGCAGCGAGAGCGCGAACGTCATGATGCCCGACAGCGGGTGCACGAAGGTGTCGAGAATATCGCCGCCCTGCCAGACGACGAGCAGGACGAGGATGATGACCCGCAGGATGTTCGACGCAATGGCGATCGGCGCGGCGCCGAGCAGCACCAGAGCCCGCCGCGCCGGCGAGGCCGACTGATACGCCGTCAGCAGCGCCACGGCCACCGCGGCATAGAGCGTCGAGAATCCGCTGCACGCGTCGGCGACCTGCAGCGCGCCCCGCGCGGTGTGCAGCGTGGTGCCTTCGACGAACACCGGGACGCCCAGCATCGGCACCACCGTCGAGGTCGCGGCCGTCGCGATGTGACGGAGCGCGAGGTGGATGTTCTCGGTGAACGACAAGGGAATGGGCAGCGCGAGCCCGAGGAAGATCAGCGGCACGAGGATGGCCTTCGTGCGCTCCACGCCGAGCGTGAGCAGCGACAAGCCGGGCATCGCCAGCACCAGTGCCGCGGCGCTGAGCAGTTCGGTGTGCATGCCGGCGTCGAGCGCGTGCAAGGCCAGAGCGGGCAGCAGGAAGACGAACCCCAGTGCGCTGGAGCTGCGCGGCAGGTGGCGGCGCGCCGTGAGCTCCTCCCTGACGAAATAGGCCACGACCGGCAGGATCAGCAGGCCGTGGGCGTTGTGCCAGACGCTCATGGTCCAGCGGCCCCACAGCCAGACGAGGGTAGGACCGAACAGGGCGAGCATGCCCACCAGCACGAGCCACAGGGTCAGGCGCGACTGCGGCTCGGCAGGCGCGGTCTGCGGTGCCGCGCTCACGTCCGCGGAAGCAGCCATATGGGCCTCATTGCGCCAGCGCCTTGATCTCGCGCTGCGCGTCGGGGAAATCGGGCTGCAGCTTGAGTGCGGTCTGCAGCGACTCTCGGGCCCGGAGGCGCTCGCCGGCGGCGGTGAGCGCCAAGCCCAGGTGAAAGTGGAACGTGGCGTTGCCCGGATCCTTGGCGACGGCTTTCTCGAACGGCGCCAGGGCGAGCATCGGCAGCTGCTTGCGATGGTACACCCAGCCCAGGGTGTCCCACGCTTCGGCGTAGTCGGGGATCTGTTCGGTCGCTCGCTCGGCAAGGTCGAGCGCGGCGTCGAGGTTCTGCCGCTCGTCGGCGTAGATCCACGCCAGGTTGTTGGCAGCCACGGCGGAGCGCGGCTCGCGCTCGAGCACCGAGGCGTAACGCGTCTTGGCCTCTGCGAGCCGGCCCTGGGCGTGCACCAGCATGGCCGCCATGGTCCGTGCGGCGATATCAGCAGGGTTGCGTTCCACCAGCGCGTCGAACTCGACGCGGGCGGCTTCGAGCCGCTGCTGCTTTTGATAGAGGTCGGTCAGGATGACGTAAGGCTCGGGTAGCCCTGGCGCAAGATCGAGCGCCTGCCGTAGCGCCTTCTCCGCCGGCGGAAGCGTGCCCTCGGCGATGTACACCTTGGCGGCTATCACCAATAGGCTGGCACGCTTCGGCTCCGCTGTCAGGCGGTTCTCCACGCGGAGCCTGGCGTCCCTCAACTTCTTCTGTTGCACATCGAGCAGGGTGAGACCGCTCAGCGCGGCAATCGACGTCGGGTCGGCCTCGAACGCGATCTGGAACGCTTGCCGTGCCGCCGCGGGGTTGTTCCGGAGCAGTTCGAGCGTGCCGCGGGCCGCCTGTACGCCCGCCGCTCTGGGGTAGGCGGCTACCAGCGCCGCGAGCTCGGCCTCGGCCCGTGGCAGCTCGTTCTGGGCAATCAGTGTCCGGGCCAGCACGAGTCGGGCCTCGGGAGTCCCTTGGGTATTCACGGCTTCCTGGGCAAGGTCCCCCGCGATACGCGCGTCGCCCGCCCTGAGGTTGAGCTGAGCGAGCTGCACCTGCGCCGCGGCCGCCCGCGGGTTCAAGCGCAGCACGTCGTTGAACGACCGCGCGGCCTGGGACGATTGCCCCAGCATTGCCTGCAGCGTGCCCCGGAAGTAGAGCGCGCTCGGGTCTCGAGGATTCGCGTTCACCGCCGCGGTCACACGGTCCAGCGCCTGCACCGGCCGGCCCGAGGCGACGAGCCAGCGCGCCTTTGTGAGGAGCGCGCCAGCGTGGCTCGGGTAACGCTTGATCATCTGGTCGAGGTCGGTGGTCGCCTGCGTGACGTTGCCCAGACTGTAGGCGATCTGGGCCATTCGCAGCTCGGCGTCGGGCTGGGTCTGAGGATCCTTGAGCATCGGCGTCAGGATCGCCGTCGCATCCTTCACCCGCGCGGACCGAACATAATAGTCGGCGAGGGCGAACCTCGACGCCGCCGTTTTTGCGGCTTCAGCGGCGATCTGCAGCGGTTTCTCGGCCTGCGCGTCGCGCCCGGTGGCGACATAAAGCGACGCCATCATGCGGTTGGCGAGCGGGTCGCGCGGCGCCAGGGCGAGCGCCTCGCTCAGCGACGCTTCGGCCAGCATCGCGTTACCGGTCGACAGATAGAAGTACACCAGCGCGAGCCGTGCCTTGAGCGATTGGGGATCGAGCTCGACGGCCTTCTTGAACGCCGCTTCGGCCGCCTCGCGAGCGCCCTGGGCCATCTGGAGCAGCGCCAGGTTGGTATACGCGACGGCATTGGCCGGATCGATCTGGATCGCCTCCTCGATCTCCCTTACTCCTCCGTCGAGATCCCGCAGGCCGACGAGCGCATTGGCATAGAGGATCTGGGCCTCCACGTCCTTCGGGTTCTTCTTCAGCACGGCCTGAATCCGGGTGCGGACGTCTTCGTACTGGCCAGCCATGAAGAGGAGCGTGGCGGCCCGCCTCTGGACCTGGGCATCGTCGGGCAGCAGGTCGGCGGCGCGCTGATATTCGCGGTAGGCCCTCTCCACGTTCCCCGACGCCGCGAGCGCCTCGGCAAGCTGTGCTCGTGCCTCGCCGAATCTGTCGTCGATGTTGAGGGCGTTGCGGTACTCGAGAATCGCGGCGGCGTACTGCTTCTGCGCGGCGAGGCGGTTGCCGCTCTCGAGATAGCGCCGCTTGGTGGTGTCTGAGTTGGTACAGCCCGCCGCGAGCGCCAGCAGGGCGGCCAGCGAGACGACGCGCAGTTGAACACGCATGGCCGTAGGGATCACTCCTTCGTTTCGGCCAGCAGCTTCTGCGCGTCCGCATCGCCCGGACGCAGCTTGATGGCCTGCTCAGCCGCCGCACGCGCACGCTGCCGGTCTCCCGAATCCTTCAGGGCCAGCGCGAGATGGTAATGGTACCCGGGGTTGTCGGGCTGCTTCTCGATCGCCCTCTCGAAAGCCCCGACCGCAAGCGTGGGCAGAGCCTTCTTGATGTAGATCATGCCGATCGTGTCTTGCACCTCGCCGCTGTCGGGCAGGCGGACGGCGGCGCCTTGAGCCAGCCGCAACGCATCGTCGAGCCGGTCGTTCTCCTCCTGGTAGATCCACGCCAGGTTGTTGGCCGCCACCGCAGCTGTCGGATCGTTGCTGACGATGGCCTCGTAGCGTTTCTTCGCGTCGGCCATCTTCTTCTGCGAGTGGACGATCATCGCCGCCATGGTCTGCGCCGACACGTTGCGCGGATCGCGCTGACCCATCTGATCGAACTCGGCCCGGGCGGCGTCGATCTTGCCGCTCGCGAGCAGCACGCCGGCCAGCATCGAATAGGCGCGCGACGACGTCGAGTCGAGCTGAATGACCCGGCGCAGCGTCGCCTCGGCCTTGGCGAAGTCGCGCTGAACGCCGTAGACCTGCCCGGCCATCAGCAGCAGCTCCACCCGGTTCGGTTCGGCGGCCAGACGCGCCTCGATCCGCTCGCGCGCCTGCGGCGCGCGGTTCTGCATCAGGTCCACCCCGACGATCCCAGCCAGCGCCTCGAGCGAGTTCGGCGCCAGCGACAGCGCGCGCTCGTACTCGGCGCGCGCGCCCGCGATGTCTTTCTTCAGCAGTTTCAAGGATCCGTTGAGCGCGCGGACTGTGGCGACCTCGGGGAACTGCTTCAGAAGCGGCGCCAGTTCCTGCTCGGCGCGCTCGACGTCACGGCGGCCCAGCAGGCCGCGCACCAGGCCGGCCCGCGCTTCGGGACTGCCCGGCGCGTTGACGAGCGCGCCCTCGGCGAAGGTGACCGCCGTGTCGGGCGCCCCCTCGAGGAGGTTGAGGCGTGACAGCTGCACCTGGGCCGCGGCCACCCGCGGATTGATCTTCAACACCTCGTTGAAAGAGACCATCGCCTCCTTGCGCTGGCGCAGAGCGTCGTGTGCCAGGCCGGAGTAGTAGTGCGCACCCACGCTGCGCGGGTCGGCCTTCACCGCCGCCTGCGCCCGCTGTAAGGCTTCCTGCGGCTTACGCTCGGTCATCAGCCACTGTGCCTTCAGCAGCAGTGCCTGCACATTGGCGGGC
>DATMDI010000282.1:0-3191 GCA_035557875.1 Vicinamibacterales bacterium | reverse complement strand
GCGAACGTGCTGATCACGGGCGAGAACGGCACCGGCAAGAGCCTGGTGGCGCGGGCGCTGCACGGCGTCTCGGTGCGAGCCTCTCGGCCGATGGTCACGATCAACGCCGGCGGCGTCTCGGAAGGGGTGTTCGAGAGCGAGCTGTTCGGCCACGTCAAGGGCGCGTTCACCGACGCCCGCCAGGATCGAGTCGGACGGTTCGAGCTCGCCGACGGCAGCTCGCTCTTCCTCGACGAGATCGCCAACGTGCCGCTCGGCCAGCAGCAGAAGCTGCTGCGGGTGCTCGAGACCGGCGAGTTCGAGCGGCTCGGGTCGTCGCGGACGCGGCGGGCGGACGTGCGCCTGATCTCGGCCACCAACGCCGACCTGCACGCCGAGGTCGCGGCCGGACGCTTCCGCCAGGATCTGCTCTTCCGTCTCAACACGATCGAGGTGGCGCTGCCGCCGCTGCGCGAGCGCCGTGAGGACATCGCGCACCTGGCCGCGCACTTCCTCTCGGTGCACGCCCAGCGGTATCGCAAGTCGATCGTCACCTTCGACCCGGCGGCCGTCGCCCTGCTCCACGAGCATGCGTGGCCCGGCAACGTGCGCGAACTCGACCACGCCGTGGAGCGAGCCGTGCTGATGGCGCAGGGGCAGGCGATCCAGGCGGCCGATCTCGGCCTGCGGCGCACCGGCCCGGTCGAAGACCGGCTCGACGAGATGAGCCTCGAAGACATCGAAGCGCTGTTCATCCGCAAGGCCATGAGCCGCTACGGCAACGTGAGCCACGCCGCCAAGGCGCTTGGACTCAGCCGGTCCGCGCTCTATCGCCGGCTCGAGCGCCACCGCCCGTCTTAGTCCCAGGAAGCCCGTGCCGATCTTCAGCCACGACCGCCGGGTGCTGGCGCTGGCGCTGGCCGGCGGAGCCCCGGCGGTCGTGCTCGCCCTGCTCTACCTGCGCACGGCGACGTGGCCGGCAGCCGCCACCATCGCAGCCGGAATCGCCGTGGCGGCGATCTGGATCGCGGGCGCGGTGCTGGCGCGACGCCATGTCGCGCGGCCGCTGCAGACGGTCTCGAATCTTCTCGCGGCGCTGCGCGAAGGCGACTTCTCCATCCGTGCCCGCACCAGCGGCGGCGCCGATCCGCTCGAACACGTGATGTTCGAGATCAACACGCTGGCCGACACGCTCCGCGGCCAGCGCCTGGGCGCACAGGAAGCCACCGCGCTCCTCCATGCCGTCATGGCCGAAATCGACGTCGCGATTTTCGCGTTCGACGGGCAGCGACGCCTGGTGCTGGTGAACCGCTACGGCAGCCGTCTGCTGGGGCTTGCCGACGCCGACCTGATCGGCCGGTCGGCCGAGGCGCTGGGGCTGCAGAGCGCGCTGCAGACGCCGGCCACGCTCCAGGACCTGAGCTTCGCCGGCGGCGCTGGCCGGTGGGAAGTGCGACGGACGCGGTTCTTTCAGGGCGGTTCGCCGCACGACCTGCTCGCGCTGTCGGACCTGAGCCAGCCGCTGCGTGAACAGGAGCGCGAGGCGTGGCGGCGCCTGATCCGCGTGATCGGCCACGAGCTGAACAACTCGCTGGCGCCGATCAAGTCGATTGCCGGCAGCCTCGAGTCGCTGCTTGGACGTGAACCGCTGCCCGCCGACTGGCGCGACGACATGACGCACGGGCTGGGCATCATCGCGTCGCGGTCTGACGCGCTGGGCCGCTTTACCAGCGCCTACGCGCGCCTGGCACGGCTGCCGCCGCCCTCGCGTGTACCCACCGAGCTCGGACCGCTGGTTCGCCGCGTCGCACCGCTCGACCCGCGGCGGCCGGTGGCGCTCGTCGAGGGCCCCCCGGTCGTCGTCGAGGCCGACGCCGATCAACTCGAACAGCTGCTGATCAACGTGACCCGCAACGCCGTCGATGCGGCGCTCGAGACCGGCGGCGACGTCTCCCTGGGTTGGACGCTGCAGGACGACTGGGTCGAGGTGCGCGTGGAGGACGAAGGGCCCGGGCTGCCGAGCACCGGGAACCTGTTCGTGCCGTTCTTCACCACCAAGCCGGGCGGATCCGGTATCGGCCTCGCGCTCAGCCGTCAGATCGCCGAGGGTCACGGCGGGACCCTGACGCTGGAAAACCGCGGCGATCGGCGCGGCACGCGCGCCATCCTCCGCCTGCCGCGCGGAGGCACGCCCCGCGACGACCCCTTTCACGCGGCCGCGTCGTAAGCAAGTAAATCCAAGAGCGGCTTCCCCTCGTAGGAGCAGGTCGAGGGGATGACCACAGGTATGCCGCCCGCCTGCCGTACGTGGCTGCGAGTCTTCAGACCCGCCGGTCCTACGTGGCTGCGGGTCTTTAGACCCGCCGTTCTCGTGGCAGCGGCCCTGCTGGTGGCTGGTGCCGCGGCCGCGCAGGCGATCGAAGGGCGCCGTAACCGCGGCGCAGCTCGAGACCCGTCCGGTGATGCGGGCGGGCGAAGTGCTCGAGACCGTGCCCGGCCTCATCATCAGCCAGCACAGTGGCGAGGGGAAGGCCAACCAGTACTACCTGCGCGGCTTCAACCTCGATCACGGCACCGACTTCTCCATGAACGTGGCCGGCATGCCCGTCAACACGCCGACCGGGGCCCACGCGCACGGCTACGCCGACATCAGCTTCCTCATCCCCGAGCTCGTGAGCGGCGTCCAGTTCAAGAAGGGTCCGTACTTCGCCGACGAAGGCGACTTCTCCGCCGCCGGCGCCGCGAGCGTCAGCTACGTCAACCAGCTTGCCCGGCCGATGGTGCACCTGAGCGGCGGCGGACAGGGCTGGGGGCGCTTCCTTGGCGCGGTTTCGCCGAAAGTCGCGGACGGGCACCTGCTCGCGGCGCTCGAGATCGGGCACACCGATGGTCCGTGGCAACGCCCGGACGACTATCAGAAGACCAACGCGGTGGTGCGCTACACCCGCGGCACGGCGAACAACGGATTCTCGCTGACCGGCATGGGCTATTGGGCCGACTGGCGCTCGACCGATCAGGTGCCGCAGCGCGCCATCGACGCCGGCCTCAGTCGCTTCGGCCTGATCGACCCTTCGGACCAGGGGCAGGAGAATTCGCGGCTGCCTGGCGAACCCGATGAAGGCGTCGACGATGTCCATACGCACCCGGCGATCCCGCGCACGGCGCGCCTCAGCCTGCAGGTCAGGTTCTAGAGCTCTACTCGCCGCTTCACC
>DATMDI010000281.1:0-3225 GCA_035557875.1 Vicinamibacterales bacterium | reverse complement strand
TGTTGTCGAAGTTGGCGACGAAGTCGTCGCCGGCGTTGCGGGCGACGCGCGACGCGTGGAGTTGCCAGAGATTCTCGAGCCCCGCCAGGCCGTGCAGCGTGCGGAAGGCATCCGGAGACCCGCCCTTGGCAGGGCCGTTGTTCAGTATCGCCACGCGAGGCCGCAGCGCTGCGTAGAGCGCGGGGACGTTCGAGTCGTAGTCGCCGTGATGGGCGACGAGATACGCCGACACCGGCCCGAGACGATCGATCGGGCACACGATGCGCGTCAGCGTGTTGCCGCTCAAGTCGCCGAGGGCGAGGAAGCGGAAGGCGCCGTGCTCGATCATGAGGCCGACGCTGCGGTAGTTCTCGGTGCCGTCCTCGGCATGATCTTCGGCAGCGTCGCAGCCAGGGGTGGCCTGGCCAGCGCCGGCGAGCGGCGTCTCGAGGAGATCGCCGCCGGCACTCACCACGTTCGCTCGAACACCAGTGAGCGGGAGCCGGTCGCCCGGCTTCACCTGCTGGGCGGTGTGTGCGTCACGGACCGGGCGATAGGCGCGGATCACGTTGTTGACCATCCGGTCGATGCCGAGCGGCTCGCCGTAATCGACGATGACGCCGATGGGGACTCGCTCGGCCAGTTCCGGCAGGCCGCCGACATGGTCGTTGTGCAGGTGCGTGGCGACGAAGACGTCGATCCGGTCCACGCCTGCCGCGCGGATCGCGGCCATCACGCGGGCGGGGTCGCGCCCCTCCCGCTGGCCGTACCCCGTGTCGATGAGCACGGACTCTCCGGCCGGGGTGACGAGCAGCGTGGACGCCCCGCCTTCCACGTCAATGAAATAGATCTCGAGCGAGGCTCCGCCCTTGACGGACGAGCACCCAGGCTCCGCCTCGCTCGGGCAGTGCCTAATTGCCCGCCCTTCGGGCGGGCGGTCGGCGCCGACTGCCGCCGCAGCCATGCCGAACGAACACAGGAGAGCTGCCAGGACCAGGCGCGTCACGGCCTCGGCGAGTATACTTGCGCCGCCATGTTTCGGCGCTCGCATCTTCTGGTAGGTATGGCCCTTGTGGGCGCCTGGGGGGAGCGGCCCGAGCCCCCGGCCAGAGGCTGACTCCAGCTCGGATGCCAGCCTCCCCCGCCGCCGAACGAGCGCTGCAGCGCATCCGCCGCCTGTGCCTGGCGCTGCCAGAGACGAGCGAGATGCTGGCCTGGGGCCATCCGGTGTTCAAGGCCGGCAAGAAGACCTTCGCGGCGCTGGAACCGATCAAGGGGCGCCCCTCGATCGCGGTCAGGCTCGACCCGGTGGATGTGGATCTGCTGGTGAGCGGGGGGGCGTTCTTCGAGACGCCGTACGGGCGGGGACTGTGGGCCAGTGCCTGGGCGGATGCTCGCCTCGACTGGACGCTCGTCGCCAGCCTGGTCGAGCGCAGCTACCGGATCGTCGCGCAGAAGCGCATGTTGAGCGTTCTCGACGGCGCGTTACTTGAACCGAAGCGGCGGCCGCGGAGCGGCCGGCCGCGACCCGAGCGATAGGATGACGAACATGACGACCACTCGATCGGCCCGGCTCTGGCGGCGTTTTGCGTCCGCAGGCGCCGTCCTCGCGCTGCTGACCGCGCTGCCGGCGGCGCAGCAGCTCGCCCCGGCGTCCCGCACGGCGACGGCCGCAACCGCCTCGCGGGCGGGCTTTTCCGTCGAACGGCTCAAGCGCGTCGACGCGCTGCTGCAGCGCTACGTCGACGAGCAACGGCTCGCGGGGGCCGTGGCCCTGGTGCTGCGCGACGGCCAGCCGGTCTACGAGCGCGCGGTCGGATGGAGCGACAAGGAAGCCGGCCGGCCGATGGCCATGGACACCGTCTTCCGAATCGCGTCGCAGACCAAAGCCATCACCAGCGCCGTCGTGCTGTCGCTGATGGAAGAGGGGCGATTGGGGCTCGGCGATCCGGTGAGCCGGTTCGTGCCGGCGTTCGCCACCACGACGGTGTCGGTGGCCGGGCCGGGCGCCGCGACGATTGTTCCGGCCAAACGGGCGATCACCATCCGGGACCTGCTCACGCACACCGCCGGTATCTCGTACGGCACCGAGCCGCGGGTCGCCGCCGCATACGAGGCCAAGGGGCTGGGACCCGCGGCCGGACGCGGCTGGTACTTCGCCGACAAGGACGATGGCGTGTGCCCCAGCATCGATCGGCTGGCCACCGTGCCGTTCCTCTCCCAGCCCGGCGAAGAATGGGTGTACGGCTACAACACCGACATCCTCGGCTGCGTCGTCGAGCGCATCACCGGACAGTCGCTCGACGCCGTGGTACGCGCGCGCGTCACCGGGCCGCTCGGCCTCACCGACACGCAGTTCTTCCTGCCGCCGTCGCAGCGCACCCGGCTCGCCGCGCTCTACGGCAGCGGCCCCGACGGCACGATCGCGCGCGCGGCGGAAGGGTCGAGCGGGCAGGGCCACTACGTGGAGGGGCCGCGCCGCAGCTTCTCGGGCGGCGCCGGTCTGCTGTCGACCGCGCGCGACTATTCACGCTTCCTGGAAATGATCCGCCTCGGCGGCGCGCTCGACGGCACCCGGGTGCTGGCGCCACGCACGGTGCAGCTCATGACCACCAACCAGGTGGGCACGCTGCACTCCACCACCGGCCTGGGTTTCGGGCTCGGCTTCGAAACGACCGACCGCTATGGCGCCAACGGCATGGACAGCGCCGGCTCGTTCGGCTGGAGCGGCGCCTACGGCACGATGTATCGAGTGGACCCCGAGGCGCGTCTCGTGATGGTGCTGATGATCCAGTTGATGCCCAACACGTCCGACATCCGGACAACGTTTCCGACCGCCGTGTATCAGGCGCTGATCGAAACGCCGTCGCGGCCGGTGCCGCGCGCGGCAGGCACTCAGTAAAGCAGGTAAGGCGGGTCGGGTTGCGCACCACCGGGAAGCGCAGCTTCACTTCGTCGCCCGACGGGATGTAGACGATGACGCTCGGCGCGCGCGTCGTGGCCGTCTCGGTCTTGAGCGTGAGGTTCACGCGTTTCTCGACCACGTGCTGCCAGAAGCCGACCACCTTGCGGTAGCCCGGCGAGCGTCAGGGAGGGGACGGCTGCGGGCTGCGCCTGAACGGGAGAGCCCGCGACCGCCAGCAGAACGGCGGCGATCATCCACACCGGGGCACGCTTCATGGGAGGCTCCTGGTCGGGGTTCGTGGCACGGCTATAATCTCCCCCCCGTCGGTGGCTGCGATCCCT
>DATMDI010000280.1:0-4085 GCA_035557875.1 Vicinamibacterales bacterium | reverse complement strand
GGTGTTCTACACGCAGGAGCGCATGGGCCTCGACGGCAAGGCCTTCAACGTCTACAAGTTCCGCTCGATGAACGAAGGGGCCGAGGACGACACCGGCCCGGTGTGGGCGCGCGACGACGACCCGCGGACGACGCCGGTGGGCCGCTGGCTGCGCCGCTTCGACCTCGACGAGCTGCCGCAGTTCTGGAACGTGCTCAAGGGCGACATGTCGATCGTCGGGCCGCGGCCCGAGCGCCCCTTCTTCGTCGAGCAGTTCAAGCACCGCATCCCGCAGTACATGCTGCGCCACAAGGTGAAGGCCGGCATCACCGGCTGGGCGCAGGTGAACGGCTGGCGCGGCAATACCTCGCTCGAGAAGCGCATCGAGTACGACCTCTACTACATCGAGAATTGGTCGGTGACTCTCGACATCAAGATCATGTGGCTGACCCTGGTCCGGGGCCTCTTCCAGCGCAGTCCCGCCGTCTGATTCAACGCGGCGGTCCCCGCCGCACACCTCGAAAGCACACACATGGCACGCATCGTCGTCACCGGCGCAGCCGGGTTCATCGGGTCGCATCTGTGCGAGGTCCTGCTCGATCGCGGCGACTCCGTGGTCGCCGTCGACAACCTTCGCACCGGCGCGATGGCGAACATCGCCCACCTGCGGGACCGCGACTTCGAGTTCATCCGCCACGACGTGACGCGCTACATCGAGGTCGAGGGGCCGGTCGATTTCGTGCTGCACTTCGCGAGCCCGGCCAGCCCGGTGGACTACCTCGAGTTGCCGATCCAGACGCTCAAGGTCGGATCGCTCGGCACGCACAACGCGCTGGGCCTGGCCAAGGCGAAGGGGGCGAAGTTCCTGATCGCCTCCACCTCCGAGGTCTATGGCGACCCGCTGGTGCACCCGCAAGACGAGTCGCACTGGGGCAACGTCAATCCCATCGGCCCGCGCGGCGTCTACGACGAGGCGAAGCGGTTCGCCGAGGCGCTCACCCTCGCGTATCACCGCTACCACGGCCTCGACACTCGCATCGTCCGCATCTTCAACACCTATGGTCCGCGCATGCGCCTGCACGACGGCCGCGCCGTGCCTGCGTTCATGTCGCAGGCACTTCGCAACGAAGACGTGACCATCTTCGGCGACGGCAGCCAGACGCGAAGCTTCTGCTTCATCACCGACCTGGTGGACGGCCTCCTGCGGCTGATGGCGTCGTCCACCACCGATCCGGTGAACATCGGCAACCCGCACGAAGTGTCGATCGAGGAGATCGCGCGCACCATCATCGCCCTGGTCGGATCGAAGAGCTCACTGGTCTACCGGCCGCTGCCGGTGGACGATCCGAAGCAGCGTCAGCCCGACATCACCCGCGCGCGCACCCTGCTCGGGTGGGAGCCGAAGGTGGGCCTGGAGGATGGCCTGAAGAAGACGGTGGGCTACTTCAAGGCCAAGGTGGAAGCGGGACTCTGAGAACCGGCGCGCGTCACAGGGCTCGTCGCTTCGCCGGCCCGTCCTCGACGTGGAGTCTGCTCAGAGGTACAGCAGGCCGGCTTCGGACGACCCTGCCACGCACACCGGTCGCTGGTCGTACGTGGCTGCGGGTCTTCAGACCCGCCCTGGTTACCACGGCACGCTTCCTTCGAACCGCTCCGGACCCCGGTGCCGGAGGAGCGCGGCGACTTCGGGGCAACTGGCCTCGTACGGCGGACGACCGCGGAATGGGTCGCGTGCCGCGCGTTTCGAGCCCAGCGCGGCGCCGGTGCCGTACGGGTCCTGCCGGAACGACTCGACGGTCGCGGCCTCGCCGCGGCGAGCGCCCTCGAGATCGTGCGGCTCGTTGACGCCACAGTAGCGGAACCGCGATGCCGGCCACCGCAGTGTCTCGCGGTGGAGATCGAACCGTGCGGCCTTGAAGCCCCACGACACCACGGTGACGGTGTCCGGATAGTGCCCGGCGCGCTCCCTGAAGCGGCAGACTCCGAACAGCAGGTTCTCGAACGAGTCGCGCGCGAACTCCTCGGCGGTCGCCCGGTTGGCGACCTCCTCGTTCGACCACCACGCGAAGCGGCGGGCCAGCGTCAAGTAGCCGTGCGCTTCGGACCACGGCGCGCCCTGACGCGTCTGACCGCCGGAGAACACCAGCAACGATCGCGGCTCGGCGGCCGCGAGCTCGACGCCGCGGCGGATGTGCTCGATATAGAGCGCCGGCTCACCGCGCTGGTACGGCTCCAGCAGCCAGTGGCCGTCGGCCTCCGGCGGCTCGCCCTCCGATCCGACGTACACCGCATGACCGGCAACGACGATCAGGTGCGCCGGCGGCGCGGCACCGGACCCGTCCATCGCCGTAACTAGTGCGTGTCGCCGATCAGGCGGCGCATCCGGAACACGTAGTCGGCGCTCGAGATTAGTGTCAGTGCCAGCGACAGCCAGATGCCGATCGTCACCACGACCGATTCCTCGCCGCGGTAGTTGTAGAACATCACCGCGATCGACGTGACGATGAACGTGGCGGTGGTGAGCTTGCCGAGCAGAGATGGCGTGAACGTGCGCGGCCCGACGGCGAGGTTGACGATGGCGACGACGACCACGATCACGACGTCGCGGCTGATCACCAGGATCGTCAGCCACGCCGGCAGATGGTTGGTGAGCGGAATCGTGGGCACGGTCAGCACGATGAAGGTGGTGACGAGCAGCAGCTTGTCGGCCATGGGGTCGAGCCACGCGCCGAGGCTGGTGCGCTGCCCGGCGCGGCGGGCAATCAGGCCGTCGAGCGCGTCGGTGAGCCCGGCCACCATGAACGAGATGAGCGCGGCGCCGAGCATGCCGTAGACGACCAGGATGACGAACAGCGGCACGATGAGAATCCGCAGAATCGTGAGCTGGTTGGCCAGCGTCAGGTTCCGCATCGGCTCACTCGGCCGCGACCAGCGCCCTCAGCCGCCCGACCGCCGCGGCAGCCTCGGCGCCCGAGAGACCGCGGGCCGCGTCGAAGCGGCCCCCATCGAGCAACGGCATCACTCCGGAGGCCACGGCGCTCGCGGCAGCCAGGTAGAGCGGATGGGTGGACGCGACGTCGGAGATGCGCGGCCGTTCCTTGAGATACGAACGAAGCGCCGGCTTGCCCGGGGCGGCGATCGCCAGCAGCCGCCACGACGCGGCGGCGAGATCGGCGCGCAGGGCCGGCGCCGCGGGCTGGAACGTGTGGTTGGCGTACGGCTCCATCACGCCGGCGCCGGCGATGGCCGAGATCCACGTGCGGGACCAGTCGTCGCGCAGGTCGGTGATCACCATCTGCGCCGCCGGGGCGCCGCGCAGCAGCCCCTCGAACCGCACACCGAGCAGCGCGGCCAGGTCGCCGCGGCTCAACTGCTTCCGCGATTCGATCTCGCGCACCTGACCGGGCAGGGTCGCCTCGCGCAGCTGCTGGGCGACGCGCGCCAGGTCGGCGCGAAGGGTGTCGGACGGGTCGATGGCATAGGCCTGCCGGTAGATCCGCTCGGCCTCGCGCAGTTCGCCTGAAGCGGCGAGCGCGCTCCCGAGGGCGGTCAGCCCCTCCACGTCGGACGGCTCCAGCGAGACGGCGCGGCGCAGGTCGGCCAGCGCCGCGTCGAGCCGCCCCTGCTGGCGCTCGACCGCGGCACGATCGCGATAGAGAAACGCGCTGTCGGGCGACACCTGAATCGCCTGCGTATAGCGTGCCCGGGCCTCGTCCAGGCGGCCGGAGGCACGAGCGGCGCTGGCGGCGTCCACGGCGGTGTCCACCGCCCGGAGCCGAAGCGTGTCGACTCGGCGCTGCACCTCCACCAGCGAGCGGTCACTGGCGAGCGCCGCTTGAAGCGCCTCGAGCCCCTCGGCCTCGCGCTTGAGATCGATCAGGGCGTAGCCGCGCCCCACGAGCGCCGCCACGAAGTCGCTGCGGCGCGCCAGCGCGGCATCGAACGCTTTCAGCGCCGAGTCCGGCTGGCGCCCGGCCAGCGACACGTAGCCTTGGAGTGCGGATGCCGCCGGAGACGAGGGTGCGCGCGTGACCGCAGCGCGCACCTCGCGCCCGGCGCCACGCAGGTCGTTCGCCTGCAACAGTGTCCACGCCTGTTGAAGCTGT
>DATMDI010000279.1:0-4297 GCA_035557875.1 Vicinamibacterales bacterium | reverse complement strand
CACGGAGAAGGCGACGCGGCTGGTCGAGCGCGGCACGATCGAAGTGGCGCCGATCGCTTTCATGCGCGGGCGCACGCTGAACGACGCGTTCGTCATCCTCGACGAGGCCCAGAACACCACCGCCGAGCAGATGAAGATGTTCCTGACCCGGCTGGGCTTCGGATCGAAGGCGGTGGTCACCGGCGACATCACGCAGATCGATCTACCCAATCCCAAGGCGTCGGGGCTGGTGCAGGCGTTGCGCATCGTCAAGCACGTGGAAGGGATAGGCTTTATCTACTTCGACGAGACCGACGTGGTGCGCCACAAGCTCGTGCAGCAGATTGTGAAGGCCTACGACGCCTACAACCCCGACGGGCAGCAATGAGTGACCCGGGCCTCCGCGTGGAGGTCGTGGGTGCCGGCGGCGGGGCGCTGGCGCTGGGCCGCTGGCTTCGCCGTGTCGCTCCGGCCCGCGCTCGCGGCTCAGTCACCGTGGCGGTGGCGGCCGACCGCCGTGTCCGCGAGCTGAACCGCATCTACCGCGGCATCGACGCGGCCACCGACGTCCTGTCGTTTCCGGCGGGGGAGCCGGGCACGCTCGGCGATGTGATCATCGCGCGGGGCGTCGCCGGCCGCCAGGCGCGGGGGGCCGGCCACGATCTCGAGACTGAGCTGCGGGTGCTCGCCTTGCACGGCCTGCTCCACCTTCTCGGCTACGATCACGAGCACGACGGCGGGCGGATGGCCAGGGCCGAGGCCCGGCTTCGCCGCAAGGGCGGCCTTCGCGAGGGGCTGATCGAGCGCGCGGCCCCGCCCCGTTCCCCGACCCGGCGCGTCGCCCGGACATGACTGTGTTCGCGTTCTTCCTCGTCGCCTGTGCCGCGATCTTCCTCGGCACGGTGCAGACTGCGTTCAGCGCCCTGATGCGACTCTCGCTGCGCCTCATGGCCGAGCGCGGCGGGCGCAGCGAGCAGCTCGGGCGCTATCTCGACGACCCGCTTTACCTCTTCATTCCGGTACGCATCCTCATCGGCCTGATCACGGTGCTGGCCGCGGTGCTCATCGCCCGTTCGAGCGACATCCAGAGCCTGAAGTCGGTCACGATATTCATCGTCTCGTTCGTGGCGTTCGTCGTCGCCTGCGAGCACCTGATCCCGATGGCTATCGTGCGGCGCGATCCCGAGGAGGTGCTCGACGTGCTGCTGCCGCTGTTCACGCCGCTCGCCGGCCTGCTGATGCCGATCACGATCGCGCTCATCGAGGTGATCGGGCGCCGTGGGCGCGAGCGCGACCGCGACGCCCCCGCCAACGGCGCAGCCGACGCCCCCGCGACGCCGCCGGCGGAGACCGATGCCGCCGAGAACGAGATCTCCGAGGAGGAAGGCCGCGAGCTGCTGCAATCGATCGTGGATTTCACCGAAACGGTGGTGAAAGAGGTCATGACGCCGCGCCCCGACATCGTGGCAGTGCCGCTGGACAGCACGCTGCAGGATCTCCGTACCGTGTTTCGCGAAGAACAGTACTCGCGGATGCCGGTCTATCGCGACAACCTCGACAACGTCGTCGGCATCGTCTTCGTCAAGGATCTCGTGGCCCTGCCACCCGGGGCCGAACCGCCGGTGACGACGCTGATGCGGTCGCCCTACCTCGTGCCCGAGAGCAAGCGCGTGTCGGATCTGCTCAAAGAGATGCAGCGCCGCCAGGTGCAGATGGCGGTGGTGGTGGACGAATACGGCGGCACCGCCGGCCTCGTCACCATCGAGGACCTGCTCGAGGAGATCGTCGGCGAGATCCGCGACGAGTACGACGTGGAGAGCGAGACCGTCACCGATGAGGGCAGCGGCGTGTTCGTGTTCAAGGGCAAGGTCAGCGTGGACGAGGTGCGTGACCGCCTCGGCGTGACCATCGAGCGCGAAGGATTCGAGACGCTGGGGGGCTACCTGCTGTCGTATCTCGGGCGCATGCCGTACGTTGGCGAGTCGTTCGATGTCGACGAGCTGTCGGTCGAAGTGCTCGAAGTCGAGCGCCGCCGCATCTCGCGGGTGCGCGTGCGCCGCGCGCTGGCGCCGAGGCGGGCTAGTGGCTGAGGCTGATCTTCCCTTCAAGTGCGGCACCGTCGCCCTGATCGGGCGGCCCAACGCCGGCAAGTCCACGCTGCTGAACCGCATCATCGGCCAGAAGCTGGCCATCGTGTCGGACAAGCCGCAGACGACGCGCGCACGCGTGCGAGGAGTGAAGAACTACGCGGCGCACGACGACGCCCCGGCGGGGCAGATCGTCTTCGTGGACACGCCGGGCGTGCACAAGGCCACCCACCGGCTGAACGCGCGCATGGTGAGCACCGCCCTCGGCACCATGCGCGACGTGGACGTGGTGGCGCTGATCGTGGACGCCTCCGTGAAAGCGGGCCCTGGCGACCGCTTCATGCTCGAGGTGCTGAAGGAGCTGAAGACGCCGACGCTCCTCGTGCTCAACAAGGTCGACGTGATCAAGAAGACGCGGCTCCTGCCGCTCATCGAGTCGTATCGCCAGGCGCATCCGTTCGTCGAGTTCGTGCCGCTCTCGGCCGTGGACGGCACCAACGTGGAAGCTCTCGAGCGCCTGTTCCTCACCCACCTCCCGCAGGGCGAGCCGCTCTATCCGCCCGAGTACCTCACCGACCAGACCGAGCGCTTCTTCGCCGCCGAGATCGTGCGCGAGCAGGTGCTGCGCCTCACCCGCGACGAGCTGCCGTTCTCGACCACCGTGGTCGTGGACCAGTTCGAAGAGGCGGGCGAGGACGGCATCGCCAAGCTGTACTGCACCATCCTGGTGGACCGCGAGTCGCAGAAGCCGATCGTCGTCGGCCGCGGCGGCACGATGATCAAGGCGATCGGCACCGCCGCCCGGGCCGAGATGGAGCGGGAGTTCGAGCGCCGCATCTATCTCGACCTGCACGTGAAGGTGAAGGCCGAGTGGCGCGACAACGAGCGCCTGCTCGACGACATCGAGATCCAGAACCGTCAGGTCGAGTAGGGCGGGGCTTCCACCTTCGCGTTGTGGAGTGCCCCAGTGCGAAGTGGGGGCGCGAAACGTTTCCCCAGTGAGCGGGCGCCGGCCTGGAAGCCGATGGCGTAGAATCGCGCCCACGCTGGAGGTCCGATGAACCGCGAGCATCCCGGTCAGCTCTACGCGCGCGCAGCACCCCGTCTGCAGGCCTACCTTCGCGATTTACTGGTGTATATCGCGATCCTGGTGTCGTGCATGGTGGTGGCGGTCGCCATCGGCAGCCCGCGGGCGACCCAGTCCAGCGTCATTGCCTGCATTGCCCTCCTGCTGCTCTACGAGCCGGTATCCATCGCGGTTGCCGGCGGCACCATCGGTCACCTGAGCCTCAACCTGCGCATCGTGCGAGCGAGCGATCTGGGCCGGGTGTCGTTGGGACGGGCGCTGGTGCGGACCGTGGTCAAGGGGCTGATTGGCCTTCCCGTCTTCCTCGCCATCTATTTCACCCGGAAGTGCCAGGGGATCCACGATCTCGTGGCCGGTACGGTCGTGGTTCCACGCGATGCGGCGGCAGTGCCCCCTCGCGGGTTCGCGGCCGAGAAGGCTCGCATGAGGATCGTGCCCTCCCCGGCGAGCGGCGTCGCGCGATCCTGAGGAGGACATCGGATGCTGCGTGCATGTGTCGTCGCGGCGATCCTGCCGATCACCATCGCAGCGGCGGTGGCCGCACAGGGATTGTCCGCAGACGCGCGGGCGAAGGCGGAGCAGGTGTTGGAGCGCTACCGCGCGCTCGAGCGCGCCTTCGACCCGGCCATTGCCGATCTCTACGCCGACGACGCGCTGATTCTGACCAGGCGGACGTATCCGAACGGCGAGGTTCGCGATCTCACGATCGGCGCCACGGAGTACAAAGCGCTCATCCGGAGCACGATCCCCCTGGCGAAAGCGCGCGGCGACGTCAGCCGCTACTCGGGCTGCACCTACGCACCCGCCGGTGTCCGCGTGCGCATCGCCTGCGCCCGCTACTCGGAGCTGAAGCGCTACACGTCGCGGATTTCCCTCGTCGTCGGTCCCGGTCCGGGTGGGACCTGGCTGGTGTTCGAGGAGCTCTCGGAATCGCGACCGTGACGGCGGCCATCGACCCGAACGAGACGTTCGTCAAACAGAGCATCGGCCTGGCGCGTTCGGCGAGAACGGCTGGCAATCATCCGTTCGGGGCGCTGCTGGCGCTCGACGGCGTCGTGGTGTTGACCGCGCAGAACACCGTCGTCACATCGGCCGACCCGACCGCGCACGCGGAAACCAATCTCGTTGCCGACGCCATCCGCCA
>DATMDI010000278.1:0-6463 GCA_035557875.1 Vicinamibacterales bacterium | reverse complement strand
CCACGCTGTCGTCGGCGCGGGCCACGGTGCCCTGGTGGCTCGAGGCGCCCACCGTGAGCACCCACGGCGCGTTGCCCGGCGAGGTGATGCCGCCGTACAGCGCTTCGTGCGCGGTGTTCTGCCCGATGTTGCCCGCCGAGGCCACCACGACGATGCCGGCCTCGACGGCTCGCTTCGCCGCCTGCGCCAGCGGATCGGTGTGGTACGACTCGTAGATGCCCGAACCCACCGACAGGTTGATCACGCGGATACCCAGCGCCGACCGGTTGGCGACCACGTAGTCGATCGCGTCGATCACGCCGCTGATGAAACCGAAGCCCTGGTCGTCGAGCACCTTGAGCGCGACGATGTGCGCTCCCGGGGCGATACCGGAGCGCCGCCCGTTCGACCCGGAGCCGTTGCCGGCGATGATGCCGGCCACGTGCGTGCCGTGACCGAACCTGTCGTACGGGGTGTTGGTCCACACGTTCGGGGAGGCCGTGAAGTCCTTGAACTTCCCGATGCGCTGGCCGAGCGGCGATCGCCACAGATCGTCGTGTCCCGCGTTGACCCCGGAGTCGATGACGGCGATGCCGATGCCCTTGCCGGTAAAACTGCTCAGGCCGGTGCCCAGCGTCCGCTTGTCCAGCCCGATGGCCGCGTTCGTGCGCTCCAGCGTCGCAAACACCGGACGGTCGGCCATGACACGCGCCACGCGCGGGTCTCCCGCCAGCGTCACCAGATCGGTGTTCCCGATTTCAGCTGCGTGCGCCCGCTGCCCGGGCAGCGCCCTGGTGGTGACGCCGCGTGCCGAGGTGATGGCCCGGACGTCGGGCTGACCGTGAAACTCGACGATGACCCGCGAGCGTCCCGTGAGCTGCCGTGCGCGGGCCACGAGAATGCGGTCGAGTTTTGGGGATGGCCGCGCCCCTGCGGGGCCCGGCTGGGCGGTGGCGAAAGCGGGGATGCCTACCAGAAAAAGTAGTGCCAGCACGCGCACACGATGTCCGCGGGTGGAGAGCATGTGGACCTTCCGTTCGCAACGGCCCTGCCGGCGCCAGGCGGACCAGTGCACATAAGGCAAACTGTCGTAAAAGCGCGGTTTACGGGAGCTCGTACACCGCGCGTGTTCAGAGCGAGTTATCGGCACTGTGCAAAATCGGCACACCCCACAACAGATTGAGTAGCTGGAACTGCGCTGCCGCGCCCATTGGGGACGCGAGCCCTATCATGCCGGTATGTCGCTGTGCGCGGGCTGCGCGTCCTGATCGAGGCGGTACTCGAGAATCTTCCGGTAGAGGGTACCGCGGCTGATCTCGAGCACCCGCGCTGCCTCTTTCTTGTTCCACGACACGGCTTCGAGCACGCGCTGAATGTGCGTCCGCTCGGCGTCGCGAAGCGTGGGGAGACGCAACCGGGCGTCCCCGGCCGGGGCGACCGGCGTGTGCACGTGCAGGAACTCGATGTCGCCCTCACGGATCACGCGCCCCGGGGAGGAAAGCGCCGCGCGTGCCACCGTGCTCTCCAACTCGCGGATGTTGCCCGGCCAGTGGTAGCTGATGAGGCGCGACACCGCTTCCTCCGAGAACACCTTGGCGTCGAGCGGCAGGCCGTTGGCGGCGCAGTAGCGGGCCACGAAGCGGTTGGCCAGCACCGGGATGTCCACCGGCCGTTCGCGCAACGACGGCAGGCGAATCGAGAACGCGTTGACGCGGTAGTAGAGGTCCTCGCGGAAACGGCTGTCGCGGACGAACTCGTCGAGCGGACGGTTGGTCGCCGAGATCAGCCGGAAGTCCACCTCGATCGACTTCTGCCCGCCAAGGCGCTCGAACCGGCGATCCTCGAGCACCCGCAGCAGCTTGGCCTGGGCGACCAGTGACAGGTCGCCGACCTCGTCGAGGAACAGCGTGCCGCGGTCGGCCAGCTCGACGCGGCCCGGCTTGCGGTCCACGGCGCCGGTAAAGGCCCCCTTCTCATAGCCGAAGATCTCCGACTCGAACAGCGTGTCGGGGAGCGCCGCACAGTTCACCGCCTGGAAGTTCTCGCGGCTGCGCGTGCTCAACTCGTGAATCATGCGAGCCACCACCTCTTTGCCCGAGCCGGTGGGCCCGAGGATGAGCACCGAGATGCCCGATTTGGCGGCGGTGCGGATCCACTCGAAGACGATCAGCATCTTCTCGTCGCGGCCGATCATTTCGCGGAATCGCTGCACCGACGGCGACTGGTCCTCGGTGCTGATCGCGGCCCGCCGCTCGAGAAACGCGTCGAGATGGCCGGCGACGTTCTGGCGCTCGGGGCGCGCGGCCGCGAAATGCGTCGGGCGTTCGGGGAGCCGGCGGGCGACGCCGAAATCCACCAGCTCCTTGAGGCAGTTCTCGACGTCGAGACGCATGCGGCCGAAGGTGGCCATCAGGCCTTCGACGTCGAAGGCCTCGTTCGGCTGCGCGTTCAGAAAGCGGACGAGCCCGGCGCGAAGCGGCGACTGCACCAGCGCGCGAAAGCGTGCTTCGGCGGTATCGGGCTCGGGGCGGGTGGTGGCGGCGGCGCGTTGAGCGGAAAAGCTGATGTCGTTCACAGAGCAGTAACCACTCTGCGTATCGGCTGAGCAGGCGGGGCGCGACAGCGCCGTCAGCAAGCGATGCTAAGCTTCAAGGAATGCCGTACCGTGCACCCGGCGCGCCAGAACCGCCAAAATCCAAGACACTTTCCGGCAAGCCGATCCGCTACTACCGCCCGAGCGGCAGTGCAGATGTGCGCCATTTGATCGACGAAGGGTTCCAGGCGTTCAACGCGGCGCGGCTGGGCGAGGCGTGCCGCATCTTCTCCGACAAGATGCTGGCGCCCGAGAACGACACCACGATTGCGCTGACGCTGGCCGGCGCCATGACGCCGGCCGGGCTCGGCGGTTGCATCGTCGAGATGATGGAGCGCGGGCTCATCGACTTCGTCATCAGCACCGGCGCCAACCTCTATCACGACCTGCACTACGCGCTGAACTTCACGCTGCATCGCGGCTCGCCGTTCGTCAACGACGTGGAGCTGTACGACGAGGGCGTGATCCGCATCTACGACGTGCTCTTCCCGGCCACGGTGCTGCTCAAGACCGACGCGTACGTGCGCGAGTTCCTGGTGCGCTGGGGCGCCAACGGCCCGGTGTCCACCGCGGAGATGCACTACGCCCTCGGACGCGATCTGATGGAGCATCATCCCGGCTGCGAGGAGCACTCGGTCGTGGCCGCGGCGGCAAAGGCGGGCGTGCCGATCTACACCTCCTCGCCGGGCGACAGCTCGATCGGGATGAACATCGCGTATCACGAGCTGATGAACGACAGCCGGCTGATGATCGATCCCAACAAGGACGTGAACGAAGTGTGCTCGTTCATCCTGGCGGGGAAGAAGAACGGCTGCGTGATTCTCGGCGGCGGCTCGCCCAAGAATTTCTACCTGCAGGGCCAGCCGACTTTGTGGGAGGTCTACGGCATCCCCAAGGGCGGCAACGACTATTTCATCCAGATCACCACCGACCAGGTGGTCTGGGGCGGCCTGTCCGGTGCCACGCCGGCCGAAGCCGTCAGCTGGGGCAAGGTGAACCCGGGCGTGCTCCCCGACACCGTCGTCGCCTACGCCGACTCCACGATCGCCTTTCCGCTCTTCTGCGAATACGCGGTGGGATCGGCCAACAGCCGGCGTCCGCTCAAGGGGCTGATGCACCGGCGGGAAGAGCTCGTGGCGGCGCTGCGCCGCGAAGCGATGGAGGTCACGCGCGAGGTGCCGGAGTGATCGCCCGCGCGGGGCGTGGGCCAGGAAGACTGTGCCGTGGTCCGTATGGGGACGCTCGCCTCTGAACTGAGTCCGCATGCCGCCGGCATCGCCGGCCAGCCGCGCGTCTACGTGGACGCCAACATGCCCGCGCGTCTCGTAACGCTGATGCGCACCCTGCTGAAATGGGACGTGCTGTTCGTGATGGAACACGACGACCTGCGCCGGGCGTCCGATGGCCTGCACTTCCGCCTCGCGCGCCAGCTGCACCGCACCCTCGTCACCCTCGACCGCGACTACCTCGACGACCGGAAGTTCCCGCCCGCTGAGAGCGCCGGCGTGCTGGTGTTGTGCGCGCCCAACGAGAACGGCCTCGCCGCGTTGCTGAAACGCCTCGACCGCGAAGTGTTCCGCCTCACCGGCGAGGCGCCGGGCCTGCCGTTCGCGGGCCACAAGCTTCACGTACACGTGGACTGGTGCGCCCGCCCGGAGGGCGGGCAATTGAACACTGCCTTGGCGAGGCGGAGCCGCAGCGGCAAGTCCGAGGCGGAGCCTCGCCAACGATGATCGTTCTGGCGGGCGGCGATCTGGTGCTGCCCGACCGCATCGCCGGCGGCGGCTCGGTCGTGATCGACGGCGCGGTCGTTGCCGCGGTGGAGGGCCGCCGGGACGTGGACCCGGCGGGTGCGCGGATCATCGATGTGTCGCAGTGCTACGTCGTTCCCGGCTTCGTGGACGTGCACGTTCACGGCGTGTCCGGCGTGGACGCCTTCGACCCGGGCGGCATCGCCGCGATGGCCGCGGCCCTGCCCGCGCACGGTGTCACCGCGTTCTGCCCGACCACCGTGGCCTGCGATCCCGATGCGCTGCGCGGCTTTCTACAGCAGGTGGCGCGGGCGCGGCTGGCCCCCGCTGCTGTCTCGGCCCGCGTGCTGCCGGCGCATCTCGAGAGCAACTTCCTGAATCCCGAATATGCCGGCGCGCAGCCGGTCGAGTGCCTGCGAGTACCGGCCGACGCCGACGCCCGCACCGCGCCGACGATGGCAGGGGAGGCCCCCGCGTTCTCGGGCCGCGAGATCCTCGCGGCGATCGCCGCCGGCCGTGCCGATATCGGCATCATCACCGTCGCGCCCGAGCTCGACGGCGGCGTGGATCTGGTGCGCGCACTGTGCGCCGACGGGCACCGCGTCGCGCTCGGCCACTCGGGCGCCGACTACGAGGTTGCCGTCGCCGCATTCGAGGCGGGCGCCCGCCATGCCACGCACCTGTTCAACCGGATGACGCCGATGACGCACCGCGAGCCCGGCCTGGCGGGGGCGGTGCTGGCGCGCGAGGACGTGGCGGCGGAACTGATTTGCGACGGCCATCACGTGCACCCGGCCATGTGCCGCACGGCGATGGCGGCCAAGGGCCCGCGCGGCGTGCTGGCGATCACCGACGGTACCGCCGGCGCCGGCCTGGCGCCCGGCACCCTCACGCGGCTCGGACCGAAGGCGATTCGCGTGGGGCCCAATGCCGCCGAGCTCGAGAACGGCGTTCTCGCAGGCAGCACGCTGACGATGGATCGCGCCTTCGCCAACACCGTCAACTTGTTCGGAGCGTCGCTCGTGGAGGCGGCGTTGATGTGCGCCACCAACCCCGCCCGAGAGCTGGGGCTGACCGGTTACGGCGCCATCGTGCCGGGCGGCGCCGCCGATCTCGTCGTGCTCGACCGGCAACTGCGCGTGGTGCGCACGTTCGTCGGCGGCCTGGAGGTATTCGTTCGAACGTAGAGGGCGGTCTTCAGACCGCCCTGCCGGAGCGGTATTCTCCTCCCCATGCGTCCGGCCCGGCCGGCGGCCATCGTCGCGATCCTGATCGCCGGGGCGGTGGTGTACGTGCTCGCCTCGACACAGTCACGCCCGGCGGCCGTCGAGGCCGGCTTCTGGTTCGACGACGTGAGGTTCGAGTCGGCACGGCTCGGTGGTCCGCTCGCTCAGGACGAGATGGCGACGATCGAGTCGGTGGCGCGCGCCGAGCTGCGCGAGGCCTTTCACGGGCTGCCGATTGTGTTCTCGGAGCGGCATGACGCGCGCTACACGATTCGTGTCGTACAGGAAGTTCGCGACCTGCGCTTCAAGCGTCCGGTCGGCGTGGCCGGCCAGTCTCGCGGCATCCAGGGCTTTGGCGGCTCGGGAGCGGTGAGCTTCGATTTCCTGGCCAACGGAGCCATGTCCTACGCGCCCGACGATGCCGATCGCGCCGCGCTCGTCGCGGCGATCGGGCGCGGCGTCGGCCGCACCGCCGTCCACGAGTTCACGCACCAGCTCCTGCCGCGGGCGCCGATCCACGACAGCCGCGACGAGCAGAGCTACGAGTTCCGATCGGCCGCGCGCAGCGCGCAGTACTTCGGCCCGATGCGCTGGGATCTGGCGCGCCCGATGCTGCAGCGGCGCCTGGGCGGATGACGGCGCCGGCACTGTGCAGACGGGGTATGCTCTCGCCTCGAGGGATCAGGAGGTTTCGACCATGAGGCGCACGATTCTCGCCGTTCTCGCGGCCTGCGGGCTCGCGACCGTCTTTGCCGGTGCGCAGGCGGCGCCGACGCCGTACAAGCTCGGCACGTTCCAGAGACAGGGCACGACGTTCGTCGGCATCGTCATTGGCGACACCCAAGTCATCAACCTGCAGGTGGCCAATGCGGCGGTGACGACGGGCAAGCGCATCACGGCGCCCACGGACATGA
>DATMDI010000277.1:0-3326 GCA_035557875.1 Vicinamibacterales bacterium | reverse complement strand
AACGGCGCGGGCGGGACCCACGTCGGCAGGTCGAGCCGCGGCATCCAGCCGATCTGATTCGACGGGGGCGCGAACGAGCCGCGAGCACCACCGCCCCCGCCCCCACCGCCACCGCCACCGTCGCTCCCGCCGCCCCCGTCGCCGCCGCCTTCGTCAATGACCGGGTCGGGCGGGATCTGCCCGGTGGCGATCAACCACTCCCGGTCCACGCGCATCGGGTTCAGCTCGCGCAGTTGGTCCTGCAGCCACAGCTCTTCGGCCTCGCGCGTGTCGGTCTTGTTGTCCGCAACGTCTACGGTCCAGCGGTCGATCATGGCGTCCTACTTTCGGTGCGACGGCATCGGTCGCGCGGTAGCACGATAGCGCCCGCGCGCATAGTCGCCGTGAATCTGCGCCGCGGCCTCGTTGGCGTCGGGCACGGTGGCGAACTTCCCGAGGTGTCGCCCGGTCGTGAAGTATTCGGCGACGATCTCGTCGTCGGTCTGGAGGTGCCGCCCATCCGGCGTCACCGAGGGCAGCAGCACCTCTGAGCCGTCGATGTTGTAGCTGCGGGAATCGACCGTGCTCGTGCTGCCATCAGGGTTCGGCACCTCGGGCTGGCGATACAGATCGACGTTGCCCGGCTCCTGTCGCGCGTGCGAGGCCGCAGGCGGGCCGACGAGTACATCGCCGGGGAGCCACTGCCCGCCGTCGCTCTTGCCGCGCGAGTATTGCGACTCCGCGGAGAAGAGCGGATGCCCGTGCTGCTTGAAGGTGTCGGGGAAGTGCCGCTGCCCGTCCTTCGGGTCGATCTGCGTGCCCTTCTCGCCCTTCGAGACGACGTGCTTCCAGTAGCCGCGGTAGTCGTAGCGGGACGCGGGGTGGTCAAGGTCGCGCACGCCCTGCGCCTTCGCCCACGCGCGAAAGAGCCGCTCCTCGCCCGGCGACAGCGGCGTGGTTTCGCTCGGCACTAGTCCAGCCCCAACAGGTTGCGGAACTCGCGCAGCACGTCCTGCGAGGCCGCGCGATAGGGCACGCGGCGCGCCTCGGTCGCGTCCCACCGCTCCTGCTCGCGCTTGGCGGTGTCCGCATACTGCGACTTGGCGAAGTCGAGCGCCATCTGCATGTAGCGGTCGTTCGTCTTCGCGGCCTCGGCGTTGGCGCGGTTGTCGGAAATCATGTCGTAGATCTCCGCGCCTCCGCTGAAGAGGTCCTTGACCGTCAGCCCTAACTTGCCTAGCCAGCCCGCCATACCGCCTCCTGTTGTTGCTGCCGTCGTTGCCGCGGCACCGGGGAGTGCTTCAAGCGGCAGCAGCGTCCCTGGCAGCACGCCGCCGGGGAGGCCCGCCGCCACCGGAGCGGCCGTCGTGCCGCCCCCGAAGAGGCCCTGCACGGTGGACCCGAGCACCCCGTTGGCCCCCATCTGGTAGCCGCCCGTGATCATGACCGCGGCCGGTCCCACGACGCCGGGGTCCTCCCACCAGTGCTCCCAGTTGGCGTCCTTGAACTGTTTGCCGTCCCACGCCATGCCCGACGTGTCGAGGCCCTTCGCGGTGGCAAGGCGGCGCGCCTGATCGCCCTGCATCCCCTTGACGTACTTCCGATACTGGCCCTCGTCCTCGCCCTGCACACGCGCGCGCACTGGCTGCGGCCGGAAGCCCAGCGACTCGCCGGTGATGCTCTTCTTGCGCGGCACGTCGTTGCCGTAAAACGGTCGCCCCATTACGCGCCTCCCATCTCTTCGAGCACGACGTAGAGCGCGTATTTCATCATCGGGTCGGGCACCGAGACGTAGACCGTGGACACCATGACCAGCGAATCGACATCGGCGACGACGTGAATGAGCGCGGTGCCGGTGCCGACCGCGGCGGGCGTGTTGCCGGTCACCGCGGGCGTCAGCGCCAGCGTGCAGTCCACGCCGTCGAACCAGTGCAGCAGCACCGCGACCGACGACGAGGTCGTCGCGGGCACCGTCACGCGCACCGTCGCCGTGACCCGGTAGAGCCCGCTCGCAAGCGGCTTGTCGGGCAGGATCGGCGTCGGCGGCAGCTGTCCGATGCCGACGAGCGCGGCCGTGTCGATGACCTTCTCGCCGACCCGCGACGACGAGAGCGAGAGCTGCGTCGTGATGTCGCGGAAGTGGACCTGCCAGGGCTGCGTCATGTAGCCGTCGCCGTCCACCAGCTCGGTCTGCGCGAGGCCGGGATTGAGCGGCACTACTGCCCCCCCGGCACGCGCAAGTAGGCCGCGGTCACGCGCCAGTTGCGGACCACGTCCGTCACCGTGACCTCGAACACGCGCTGCCGTGCCTGTCCAATGCGCGGCCAGTAGACGCGCGTCTGGAACGCGCCGAGCTTCCCGGCGCTCGCCTGCCGCTCGTCGCCCCAGGTGCGCCCGCCGTCCTTCGAGATCCGCAGCATGACGGTCGGCGGCGGGCCGTGCGGGTTCGCGTCCTGCCCGAGGCCTGTCTCCATGAGCAGCTCGAACCAGTTGTAGACGATCAGCCGGTTCTCGTTCTGCACGGTCGGCGAGCGCCGCAGCCGCCGGATCACGCGGCCTTCGATGTCCTTCGGAAAGCGGTTCGCCATGTGGTAGATCCGCGCGCTCTCGCGGTCGGCCATCAGGTGCTTGTCGAACGCGAAGGCGTGGAACACCGGGCGCTGATACTTGTAGAGGCCCTCTTCCGACACCCACGTCCCGCGCTTGTGCCAGCGCCGCCCCTCGGGGGCCTGCTCGTCGTAGCACCACGTCACGTTCGCGGTCGGGAACGTCAGCAGGTAGAACGTGTGGCCCTGCTCGGTATACGCCTGCCCGATGGCGTCATCGACGCGCGGGTAGGTCGCGGCCTCGTGCTCCATCGCGTGCGTCGAGATCCGCACCGGCCGGTAGCCCTGCGCCTGCAGCACCTGATAGCCGCCGTCCGGGGCCTTGCCGAGCCAGATCACGCTGTTGCCGACCTGCGCGGCCGAGAACGTCGCGCCGCAGCCGTAGGAGAACAGGCCCGAGAGGTCGGGCGAGAAGAGCGTCGGGTAGTTCGTCGGGTCGAAATACCAGAACTCGCCGGTCGCGGTGCCCGGCAGACACAGCTGCCCGTAGGGCGTGGCGACCATCGCGCGCCACGGGTCGGTGCCGATCTGCCGCTGCAGGTAGTTCGACGTGTCCCAGCTCATGCCGTCGAGCTGATCGGACAGGTAGATCACGCTGTTGTCGCGGTCGAACGCGAGGAAGTAGCCGTTGAGGCACGCGCCCTGCGTGACGGTGATGCCGACGAGGTCGGGAATCTCGGTCAGGACGTTGGTCGCGAACTCGTAGCAGTAGGCCCTGCCGCCCGAGGTCACGAGGAGCTG
>DATMDI010000276.1:0-3997 GCA_035557875.1 Vicinamibacterales bacterium | reverse complement strand
AGAGGCTCCTACCGTAAGCGGAGCGCCAAAGAACGGCATCCCGGGAAGGAACCAGCCAATCGTCGAGGACAGCAGGAACCCTGAGACCGATGCGACCGTGTAGATGATGACGGTGCGCCCCGGGCCATACAGCTCGGCGGTGCCAGGAATGAGCTGCCGCACCCACATCATGTTGAAGACGATGTGGAGGATGTTGCCGTGCAGATAGCCCGCGCTGAGCAGTGTGGACCAGCGGTGATATCCCCAGACGGGATACGCCCCGCTTCCACCAAGATAGTCGAGCACGCGCGATCCGGGCGCCAACATGCCGCCGAAAGGGGCACCGGCGAGGGCCCATGACAGCACGTAGATGGCGCCGCAGGCGCCGACGATGAACCCGGTGAACCCGAGGTCTCGCCCCAGCGAGCGCAGCACCGGTGCCCAGCCCCACAGGCCGGGATTGCGCCGGCCGCAGTTGTAGCAGGTGGCGTCGTCCACGCCCACGAGCACACCGCACGAGGAGCACAGCACCGACCCTGTCCGCTGACGTTTCAGCACGCCGTCGATGATAGCCTGTTACGTCAGAGCCCTCGTGCGATGCGTCTGATCGTTGCCCTCAGCGGAGCCACCGGTTCAATCTACGGCGTCCGCCTTCTCGAGTGTCTGCGCGCCGCCGGCGTGGAGACGCATCTCGTCCTCAGCCGCTGGGGCGTGCGGACGCTGCTGCACGAGACCGCCTATTCGAAGGAACAGGTCGAGGCGCTGGCGACGAAGGCGTATGCCTCCGCCGACATGGGCGCGACCATCTCGAGCGGGTCGTTCCGCACCGACGGGATGATCGTGGCGCCGTGCAGCGCCAAGACGCTGGCCGCCATCGCCCACGGCGTGGGCGAGAACCTGATTCACCGCGCCGCCGACGTCATCCTCAAGGAGCGCCGCAAGCTCGTGCTGGCGGTGCGAGAGGCGCCGCTCAGCGACATCCATCTCGAGAACATGTTGAAGCTGTCGCGCATGGGGGCGGTGATCATGCCGCCGCTGCCGGCGTTCTACACCAGGCCGCAGTCGCTCGATGATGTGGTGAACCACACCGTGGCGCGGCTCCTCGATCAGTTCGGGATCGACGCACCCGGTCTGACGCGCTGGAACGGCGAGATGGGAACCGGCGGAGAAGACTAAAGAAAGGCTCAGGGCTCAAGGCTCAGGGCTCAGGGGCTGAGGGATCATTCCAACTGTTCGCGGGCGATGCCGACCGCGCGTTCGGCGTCCTCGACCACCTGAGCGGCGTCGGCCGCCTCCGAGGCGGTCTTTCGCGCCGCCTGTCGCGCTCCGTCGGCCGCAGCCGCCGCCTTCTCCAGGCGGGCCTCGAGGTCCTTCTTCTCTCGTTCGACCTCCTTCAGACGCGCCGCCGCTTTCTTCAGCGCCGTTTCCGCCGTCGCCGCGTCGCGTCTGGCCTCCGCAAGCGCGCGCTCTGCCGCCTTGAGCGCAGCCTGCGCGGCCTTGCGCCGCTCGGTCTCGGCCGCCTTTGCGTCAGCCGCGGTGCCGCCACTTTGGGCGCCGGCCTTCCCGTGGGCGGGAGCCCGGCGATCGGCACGGAAGGCGAGGACGCGCGCGTCGCCGCCCGTCGGGGCCGGCGTGTCGCCGGCCTGGCGCGGCCAACGCGGTGATGGTCTCGAAGCCGGGGGGATCGACGTCGGCGGCGAGCCGTCCGGGCGCCGGGGCTCCCGCCAGCAGTCCCTGCGCGGCGAGACCTTCGAGCGTCATGGTGACGCGGCGCATGATGTCGGGGCTTGCCGGATGACCCGACTCGGAGAGGATGGCCGCCGCCTGGCGCGAGAGCTCGGTCACCGCCTCCCGATGAGTGGTGAGGACCTCGCGCAGGTTCGTGGAGTGGCCGGCGAGCTGCGAGGCCTGAGCCTGGCGCAGCCGGGCGCCTGCTGTCATCAGCCGGTCGAAGGCCGCGCGCGCCCGCCAGTAGATCTGGTTGACCACCCAGGCCGAGACCGGCGGCTTGGCGAGTGCCTTCACCTCCGCGGCGGCGGCCTTGTCACCGGCCTTCTGGAGCTTGGACGCGAGCGCGTTCCGGGCCGCCGTGAACTCGGGAAGCGCCAGTTTGAAGAGCGCGTCCACCTCGGAATCCTTGCTGGCCACGAGTGACCTAGTCTGTCACACCCCCTCCGTAGACTGTCCTCACGACGGCACCGGCAGTTGCCGCCCCCGGCAGCGTAACCAGCAACGGCGTCCGGCCCACAGCGTGGCCGGCCACTCGACGGAGGACAGCTCAATGGCCCAGGCTCAAGCGTTTCAGCAGGTAGATCCTCAGGAACAGCTCGCACTTCGCGGGTTTGGCGCTGCCGTTCGCAAGGTGCAGGCGAGGGTCGAGACCCGCGGCCGCCAGACGCCTCTCTGCGCCGGGTGCCGGGCCAAAGAAGCACGCTACGGGTTTCGCCCCGAGGGTGCGGAGGCGGCCGGCGCCGACCGTCCGCGCACGCTCTGCTTCGACTGCTTCCGCGTGGAAATCGACCGCCGGCGCCGTGCGGCCCAGCAGCTGGCCAAGGGTTGGAACGCCTGCCAGGTGGGCCTGCCGCTCGAAGACACCCTGAACGAACTGTCGCTCCGTCGCCGCCGCGCCCAGATAGCCGCCCGCCACGCCTTGGGCATCTAACACTACGTGGCCGCGGGTCTTCAGACCCGCCTCTGACGTACGTGGGCCCGGGTCTTTAGACCCGGCGGGCCCCGGCGCTACTTCGCCCCGCGAAACGTCTCGGCCGCCCCGGGGGCAGTGAAGCCGAGCGTCTGCCCGGCGGCCCGCCCGCTCACCGTGTAGCGGCCCTGCAGCTGCAGGAAGTTCACGTCGTTGGCGAGCGGCCCCTGCGCCATCTTCGTGGTGACCGCCGACGCCACGTCGAAGCGCAACGTCAGGTCCACGCCGGTGCCGAGCGCGCGCACGGTAATCTGCGCCGGCCGCCCGTCGGGCGCGTTGGTCTCGTCGATCCGCACGTTGGTGGCAAAGCCGAGCGGACCGTCGGGCCCGAGCACGCCGACGAAACCGGGCAGCCGCTCGCGATCGGCGGCGTCGGCCGGCGGAAACACGCGCCCGTACACCACCGACAGCCCTTCGTGCTGCGCCTGGCCCCACTGCCACGACACGCCTTTCCAGAATCCCCAGTTGTGGTCGTGATAGCCGGTACCGTCCATCGAGATGGTCTGCGCCGTGCGCGCACCGGATGGCGTCACCGCGATCGATCCGGACAGCACGCCAGACATCACGGGCACCACGTAGCCGGTGCGCCAGCCTTTGGCGCCCAGCAGCTCGATCGGTGGCACCAGCCGGCCGGGCGTGCCCTCGAGCGTGACGTCGCCACGCAGGCGGGCTCCGGCGGCGCCATTCAGATCGAGGTGGATGCGGTAACGGCGGCCGTCGAGGCGCACGCTGCTCGTGCCGATGGTGAGGTCGGGCGCGTGTGCCACCTCGGCGTCGGTGAGCAGTGCGCTCGCGTCGTAGTTCTCGGTGCGATCGCCGCGCTGGAGCTGCAGGCGCACGCCGGCCGCGCGCCGGCCGTCAGGGGTCCGGGGGCCGACGAGGAACGTCAGGTAGAAGCGTGCGTCGCCGGCGCGGCCGTTGAAGTAGAGCCATTCGGCCCACGAGTCGGCCCAGGCAGGCGCGTCGGCGATCGGGTGAAAGCGGTCGATCTCGCGCAGCGCCGCCTCGGGATCGCTGTGCGTCCACGCGCGGTCCGCGTCGGTGTCGCGCCAGGCGTCGATGCCGCCCGTCTCGCGGTCGCCCAGCGCACGCTCCAGGCTCGGCACCCCGCCGCGCGCGGCCACGCGGATGCGCTTGTCGCCGCGCGACAGATACAGGTCCGCGGTTTCGGTCGGCGCCGCGGTGGCGATGCGGGTGCGGAGCCCGTCGGCCTGCAGAGTGCCCGACAGCAGCAGCGCCGCCGGAATCTGCCGCCCGAGGCGGATGACCACGTCGCCGCCGCCCACCAGGTCGGGCGATTGCGCCTGCTGCAGCACG
>DATMDI010000275.1:0-3460 GCA_035557875.1 Vicinamibacterales bacterium | reverse complement strand
GCTTCATCGTGCAGCAGAAGGGCTCCGACGTGTCGGCGGCTATTCTTCGCGTGGACGGTGACACGGGTGCCTTGACGGGCGCTTGGCAGGGCGACAGGTTCCTGCTCAGCCACTTCGATGGCTCCCGCCCATTCCGGGTCGAGGTGACGCCCAAGCCCGATGGCTCGCTCGCCATCCTGCAGACGAGCGGCGGCAAGCCGAACGACCTGGTTGCGTATCGCCCCGACGAGGCACGGGCCAAAGGCGTAGCCGAGCCAGCGAACTTCACCGCGCACACCACGATGCGGGACCCGAACGAGGTGTTCGCGTTCCGGTTTCCCGACGCGGACGGCAATGTCCTCTCGAACGACGACGCGAAGTTCAAGGGCAAGGTGGTGGTGGCGATCGTCACCGGAACCTGGTGCCCGAATTGCCACGATGAAGCGCAGTACCTCGTACAGCTCTACAAGAAGTACCGGGCCCAGGGGCTCGAGATCGTCGCGCTCGACTTCGAGGAGCCAGAGCAGCAGGACGAACTGGCGCGTGTGAAGGCCTTCGTCAAGAAGTACGGGATCGAATACACCTACCTGATTGCCGGAGCGCCGATCGAGATGTGGGAGAAAGTGCCGCAGGCGGTCAACCTGAACACCTGGCCCGCCACCTTCTTCGTCGGCCGCGATGGCCGGGTGAAGAAGATTCACGCCGGCTTCGCGGCGCCCGCGAGCGGCCGGTTCTACGACGAGCTCAAAGCCGAGTTCACGTCGACTATCGAGCAGCTGCTGGCCGAGCGGCCGGCTCCCGCCAACGTGAGCGCAAGTCTCGCTCGCTAGCCGCCGCGCTTCGAGGGTCCTCCGCGGCCTGGTGTCCTGGCCCGGCCGCGGCGGACCGATGGCTGCGCAGGCCTTTTGGCGGCGCCAGTCCGCGTTGCTTACGAGGAAAACCGCGGAGACACACCGCTACGCACGCCTTTGCCCTTGACCGTCCGTGGTCGAGCCTCGCTACTATTGCTGCCACCGTGTCGATCATCACAGGCCGTTCTCTCGTCGCCACCACCCGCGGCATCGTGGCCGCCAGTTCACCGCTGGCCGCACAGGCTGGCGCCCAGATGCTCGCGCGTGGCGGCCATGCCGTCGACGCCGCGATCTCGGCCAACGCCGTGCTGGGTCTGGTGGAGCCGTATATGAACGGCATGGGCGGCGACCTGTTCGCGATGGTCTACGAGGCCGGCCGCGACGTTCTCCACGGGCTCAACGCCAGCGGGCCCGCGCCCGGCGGTCTGTCGCCTGACCTGCTCCGGCGCCGCGGGATGGCGGCGATGCCGGCGACCGGCATCCACAGCGTGACGGTGCCGGGGGCGGTGGGGGGATGGGCGGCCTTGCACGCGCGCTTCGGGCGGCTGCCGCTTGCCGACGTGCTGGCCCCCGCGGTGTTCTACGCCGAAGACGGGTTTCCGGTGGCGCCTGTGGTCGCGGGGGGCTGGGAGGCGCTCGAGGAAGCGGTCGCTGGCGATCCGGCCGCGGCGGCCACCTACCTTCCCGGCGGCCGGGCGCCGGCGGCAGGCACGATCTTCAGGAACCCGGATCTGGCGCGCTCGCTGCGGCTCGTCGGCGAGCACGGGGCGGGCGCGTTCTACCGCGGCCCGATCGCCGACGCGATCGTGTCCCTCTCGCAGGCCAGCGGCGGCACGATGACCGCGGCCGATCTGTCGTCGTTCGAGCCCGAGTGGGTCGAGCCGGTTTCCACGACCTATCGCGGGTGGACGGTCTACGAACTGCCGCCCAACACCCAGGGCATCGCGGCGCTGATGATGCTCGATCTCATGGAAACGTCGCCGCTCGCGCGCTACGGCCTTTACAGCGTGGACGCCCTGCACACGATGATCGAGGCGAAGAAGCTCGCCTACGCCGACATGCTGCGCTGGGTCGGCGATCCCCGGTTCGCGGCGGCGCCGGTTCCCGCACTGCTCGCGAAAGAGCGCGCGGCGCGGCGCGCGGCGGCCATCGACATGCAGCGGGCGGCGGCGGACGTCGCGCCGGATCGGCTCGCCGGGTTGACCACCGGCTCGGGCGGCGACACCGTGTACCTGTCCGCCATCGATCGCGACGGCAACATCGTCTCGCTGATCCAGAGCATCTTCCACGGCTTCGGCAGCGGACTGGTGGCGCCGGCCACTGGCTTCGCCCTGCAGAATCGCGGCGCGCTGTTCACCCTCGAACCGGGCCACCCGAACGAGCTGGCGCCGGGCAAGCGGCCGCTGCACACCATCATCCCCGGCTTCATGCGCAAGGACCGCGTGCGCATCGGCTTCGGCATCATGGGCGGCTTCAACCAGGCGCAGGCGCACGCGCAGTTCGTGGCCAACGTCGCCGATTTCGGCCTCGACATCCAGCAGGCGCTCGAGGCCGGGCGGTTCACCAAGCCGACCTTCGCGGGGCTGGACGTGTCGGTGGAGGAGACGATCCCCGAAGCCAGCCGCCGCGGCCTCGCGGCGCGAGGTCATGAGGTCATGGTGGTGCCGCCGCGCACGCACATATTCGGCTACGGCCAGGCGGTGATGAGCGACGGGACCGGCGTGCACTTCGGCGCGTCCGAGTCGCGCCACGACGGTGCCGCGATTCCGGAACCGACCCCTATGTAGGGGCCGCCTCCAGGCGGCCCATCGCGGGCCAGCTAAAGCTGGCCCCCACGACTCCTGGCCCTCGGTTGTGTGGGCCTGACTTGCAGTCGTGGGGGCCGCCTTCAGGCGGCCCTGACATTGCCCCTCGCCGGGCCATGCCCAGCTATCCCGAGCACCTCCGCGGCTTTGATTACACAGGCCCCGCCCGCTATTTCCTGACGATGTGCACAAATGAGAGAGCACGGTTCTTCGTCGAGGGACAACACGTCGCGCTGGTCAGTGAGCAGTTCCAGCGCGCGTCGCGCGAGCAGGCGTTCGCCGTGATTGCGTACTGCTTCATGCCCGATCACGTCCACCTGCTGATCGCCGGCGAACGCGACGATGCGGATTTGAAGCGCTTCACGAAGTACGCGAAGCAGTACTCCGGCTTCTACTTCCGACAGCTGAACGGCTTGTTCCTGTGGCAGCGGTATGGTTACGAGCGCGTGCTCAGAAACGAGGAGGCGACGCCGGCCGTCGCACGATACACAATCGCGAATCCGGTTCGAGCCGGCATTGTGCAGTCGCCCGCCGATTATCCATTCTGGGGATCGTTCGTGTACACGCGGGACGCGCTGTTGGAGTACATCGGACGGGCCGCCTGAAGGCGGCCCCCACGACTGCAAGTCAGGCCCACACAACCGAGGGCCAGGAGTCGTGGGGGCCAGCTTTAGCTGGCCCCCACGATGGGCCGCCTGAAGGCGGCCCCCACAACCGAGGGCGGCCCCTACATAGGGGTCGGTTCCGGAATCGCGGCACCGTCGTGGCGCGACTCGGACGCGCCGAAGTGCACGCCGGTCCCGTCGCTCATCACCGCCTGGCCGT
>DATMDI010000274.1:0-6164 GCA_035557875.1 Vicinamibacterales bacterium | reverse complement strand
ACCGCCACCAGCGTCGCGCCGTCGATCCGGTCGTCGGCGGTGCGGAACGGCAGCACCCGCAGCAGCCACCACCGCTTGGCGCGATCCTGCGCCTCGCGCTCCCAGGGCTGCACCGACGCGATCACCCGTTCGACGATGCCGCCGATCTCGTCGATCTCGAGCGAGAACTTGATGTGTTCGAGCGAGCGGCCCACGTCGGTGGGCAACAGGTTGAAGGCCCGTTGCGCGGCGGGAGTCAACCGCCGGATGCGCAGATCGCGGCCCACGGTCACCATCGGCAGGTCCGCGCTGCTGATGAAGTTCGAGAGATCGTCGGTGAGGGCGTCGAGCTCGCGGTTGCGGCTGAGAGACTGCTCGTTGATGGTCGTCAGCTCCTCGTTGGACGACTGCAGCTCCTCCTTGGTGGTCTCGAGCTCTTCGTTGGTGCTTTGCAGCTCCTCGTTGCTGGAGAGCACCTCCTCGTGCGCCGCCCGCAGCTCCTGCGCTGCTGCCTCCTGCTGATCGACGATCGACTGCAGATACTGCTTGGTGGAGGCGAGCTCCTGGCGCAGCCAGGCCGCGTCACGGTGGGCGTGCGCGGCGCTGCTCTCGTCGAGAGCGACGGCGCCCGCGGACCATGCCGGCCAATCGGTCGATTCGAACAGCACCAGCAGCCAGCAGTTCGCGCCGTGAGCGACGCCGACGGGAAGGACGCGCAGCGTGAACTCGATGTCGTCGCCGCCGTACCTCACGTGCAGGTGGTCGCGCGTCACCGGAGCGTTGGCGGCCTTGGCCTCGGTGAGGGCGCTGCGCAGTTCCATGAACAGCCCTTCTCTGGCCATCCGGAGGATGTTCGTCGTCGGCTGTCCGCTGGGCGCTTCGAGGTAGGGAGACGTGCGGCCGCGGAACTGCTGCACCTCGAACTCGTGGTTCACGAGCACACTGGGCGGGACGTAGCGGCTCAGCACCAGCCGGTCGGCCTCGCGCTGGAAGTCTCCCGGCGGCTGACTGACGATGCCAGGCCGTTTCGCCGTTGCGCCACTGAGCCAGTCGTCGGCCATGAAGCTGAGGGGCGGCCGGCGGCCGTTTTCCCGCTGACGATAGATCTTGTGGACGCTGCTGGTGAGCTCGAAGAGGTTGGCGAACGAGCCCACGGTCTCGGCCTGGCCGAGCACGAGGAACCCGCCGGGATTGAGCGCGAAATGAAAGACCGGGAGCAGCCGCTCCTGCAGCGGCGGCGACATGTAGATCATGACATTGCGGCACGTCACCAGATCGACCCGTGAAAACGGCGGGTCCGCGGTGACGTTCTGGCGGGCGAAGACGCACAGGTCGCGCACGCTCTTCTGGATGCGATAGTGATGATCCTCCTTGGTGAAGAAGCGCCGGAGCCGCTCGGGCGTGACCTCCGCCTCGATGCTTTCCGGATAGAGACCGGCGCGCGCCTTGTCGAGCGCTCCGGGGTCGCCGAGATCGGTGGCAAAGATCTGGATCGCGCGCGTCGTCTTGGCGGTGTCGAGAAACTCGATCAGGGCGATGGCGAGCGAATAGGCTTCCTGGCCGGTTGAACAGCCCGGCACCCAGATCCGCACCGGCAGCCCGTCGGCCTTGCCGTTGACGATTCCTGGAAAGACGCCCCGCTTGAGCTCCTCGAACATCTCCGGATCGCGAAAAAAGCTGGTGACGTTGATCAGGACGTCGCGATACAGCGCGTTGGCTTCGTCGCGGTCGCGTTCGATGAATCGGGCGTAATCGGTCGGCGACGTGAAGCCGCGCAGCAGCATGCGCCGGGCGGTCCGCCGCTTGATGGTGGAGTCGCGATACTCACTGAAATCGACGCCGCTGCTGGCGCGAAGCGCGGCGATGACGCGGTGGAACTCTTCCGGCCCGCTGGCACGGTCCGACGCCTCGGGTGGTGCATCGGGCGACAGGTAGGGGTGCTCCTTCAGTGCAGCGAGCCTGGCGGCGATCTCCTCTGGCGGGAGCACCAGGTCGATGGCGCCGCTGGCAATGGCGCTTTCGGGCATGCCGGCGTGTTGCGCCGATGCTTCGTCCTGCGCGAACGTGACGCCGCCGGCCGCTTTGATTTCACAGACACCCAACGTGCCGTCGGAACCGGTGCCCGAGAGGATCACCCCGACGGCGTGCGAGCCCTGCACCGACGCCAGCGAGCGCAGGAAGTGATCGATCGGATAATGCGGACGCCGCTCGTCGGGGCGGGCCGTGACCGAGAGCACGCCATCGGCGATCGCCACGCTTGTGTTGGGCTGGATGACGTAGACGTGGTCTGGTTTTACTTTCAGGCCGTGAGTGGCGTCGATGACCGGCATCGCCGTATGCGCCCGCAGCAACTCGGGAAGACGGCTTTCGTGTCGGGGATCGAGATGTTGAACGACCACCAGCGCCAGGCCGGGCTGTGGGGGCAGCGCGTCCAGCAGTTGCTTGAGCGCGCCGAGACCGCCGGCGGAGGCGCCGACGCCGACCACGAGGAACGGATTGTCCGCCGGCGCGGTCATCCGGCGAGTATAGGCCGGTTGGAAAACGAGTGTACGCTCGAGTCGGAGTACGCGATGCACCTTGCAAGATCTCTTTGGAGCCGTGTGCGTGGCTTCCGTATCGTCCTGATCGTCGCCGCCGCAGCGGCGGCCACACCAGTCCTGACGCAGACGCGCTTCAGCGACGATGCGCAGCGCACCGTCGATCTGCCCGCGCGCGTGACGCGCGTGTTCGCCGCCGGCGCGCCGGCGGAAGTGCTGCTCTACACCCTCGCGCCCGATCTGCTGGTCGGCCGCAACCGGCTGCCCGAGGCCGACGCTGTCGAGTTCTTTCCGCCCGCTTATCGCACTCCGACACTGATCCGCCAGCTCCCGGAGGTGGACAATCCGGCGGCCGACGCGGAACTGGTGGCGTTGAAGCCGCACCTCTATGTGGACTACGGCACGGTGAACGCCGACTACGTCGCGTCGCTCGACGCGGTGCAAAAGCGCACCGGCGTGCCCGGAGTCCTCCTCGATGGCGCGCTCACCCGTGTCCCGGCGGCCTACCGCCGGCTCGGTTCGGCGCTGGGCATGCCGGAACGGGGCGAGCGGCTGGCGACCGCCGTGGAAGGGATCTTCACCAAGTACCGCGGCACGGCAGCGAACCCGCCGATCCGCGTTTACCTGGGGTGTTCGGGCGACGGGTTCGTTCCCTGCCTGGAGGACGACGCCGGCGGCGAGCCGCTGCAACTGCTCGGCGGCGTCAACGTCGCCGGCTCACGGGCGTCGGCACCGCGGCGCCCGCGGACGATCGAGGAGATCGTCGCGATGGCACCCGACGTGGTGGTGATCAGCGGCAACCGTGGCGCCGCGGCCCGGTTACGGGCGCATCCCGAATGGAGCAAGGTGCCGGCGGTCGCCGCGGGACGCGTGTATCAGTGGCCGTCGCTGCCCTACAGTTGGGGCGCGCGGCCGCCATCGGTCAACCGGCTGCCCGGCGTGATGTGGCTGTCGTACGTGCTGCGGAACCGCCTCTTCGACGCGGCGTTCCGCGACGATCTCCGCGGGTTCTACCGCGACTTCTATCATCTCGATCTGTCGGAGCCGCAAGTGCAGTCGCTGCTGGCGCCGTGACCAGCAGCGACCGCCGCAGCACGACCACTACTTCTTCAGCTCTTCGAACAACGGCACGAAGGCGCCGCCAGGGCCGCCACGGCCCGGAGCCAGATTCCACTCCTTGAACTTGGCGGGCAGTGTGGACTGGAACTCCATCATCGCCTGCTCCGGCGTCTTGCCCGCCTTGAGCGCCGCGCGGGCCTGGGTCAGCATCAGGCGGGTGAACTCGGCCTGGTCCGCGAGGTCCTGAGGCTTGAGCAGCCCGGCGTTGTGGCCGCCGATGATCGTGTCCACGTCCTTGATCGTGCTCGCCGCCTTCGACAGCGTGTCGGGATACGCGATGCCGCTGCCGCCGTTGTTGAGATCGATGTTGGGCTGACCCTTGTTGGCGAACGCGTCGCCGGCATGCAGCACGCGTGCGTCGCGGAACACCACGAAGGTGTCGCCGTTCGTGTGCGCGGCGCCGAAGTAGTACAGGTCGATGGCCTCCTTGCCGCTCAGCAGCGTCAGGCGATCCTTGTAGGTGCGGTCCGGCATGCCGTGCTTGTTGGCCGCCTGCTGGAACACCTCCATCTTCTGCATGTTCTTCTCGGTGTTCTCGTGCGCCACTATCTCGACCGTGGCCGGGAAGAAGACGTTGCTGCCGTTGTGGTCGCCGTGCGTGTGGGTGTTGATGATGTGCGTGATCGGCTTGTCGCTCACCGCCCGCACCTGGTCGAGAATGGCCTGCCCGTTGTTGGCCAGCTTGGTGTCCACGAGCACCACGCCGTTGGCGGTGATGTACGCGGCCGTGTTCCCGCCGGCGCCGGGAATCATGTAGACATTGCCGGCCACTCTCTGAATGGCGCCCACGCCGGCCCCGGGCGCGGCCACGGGCCCCGGCGCCGGCGGCAGGGGTGGCTGTTGCGCGCGCAGCGTCGACCAGGCCGAACCGAGAATGCTCGCGGCCACCACCGCTCCGAGTACGACTGCTCGCCTCATATGTGACTGCCTCCAGTGTCAGATCTACGACAGCGAAGGGGTCGGTATTTCAGGGCACGACGCAGGCCGGGACATCTCAGCCCACGAGGTAGGGCGGGGCTTCAGCCCCGCCGGATGGGTTGGATGCAGGTCGGCGCTTTAGCGCTCCGCACCGTTCACATTTGGACGCCCAGCGTCGCGATGAAGGCGCGCGCCGCGGCGCCGAGCTCGCGCCCGCGGCGGTGAATCACCCCGACTTCGCGCGTAAAGCGATGATCTGGCCGGCACACCAGCACCAGTTTCTCCTCGTGCCACGGCAGCACGGTGAGGTTGGCCCGGCGCAGCGGAAACGCCACGATGCCGAAATCGATGGCGTCGTCGAGACACGCCTGGCACACCTTGTCGGTGCGGCTGTACTCGACGTGCACCTTGACCTGGGGGTGGGCCCTCATGAAGCGCGTGACGTACGGCGGCAGCTGGTGCAGGCCGATGCTGTAGACCGTCGCGAGCTTCACGACGCCGGCGATCGCGGCTGACGGCTGCTTCAGCCGCTCCTCGAGCGCGCGCCAGCGCCCGAGCAGCTCCTTGCATTCAGCGTAGAGCTGCCGGCCCGCGTCGGTGAGCACGACGCCGCGCCGCGACCCGCGCTCCAGCAGCCGGCGGCCGAAGCGGACTTCGAGCGCCTTCAACTGCTGGCTCACGGCCGACTGCGACACGAACCCGAGCGCGGCGGCTTTGTTGAAGCTGCCCGACTTCCTCGTGGCTCAACGAACGGCACATGCTGTTCGCCTGGTGCAGCCTCGCCTGGGTGGCCTTCACCGATCTCTATATCTATCTGCTCTCCACCGGCCGCGTGAGCGATCTGAATACCTGGTGATCCGGATCGGTGTTTGCACGGTCCAGGGCAATGGTGCCCATCCTTGACCACTTGTCCGCCGTGCTCTTCGACGTGGACGGCACGCTCATCGACAGCAACGCCGCGCACGCGGAGACCTGGGCGCAGGCGCTGACCGAGCATGGCTGTCCCCGCGACGCGGCCCAGGTGCGCCCCCTGATCGGGATGGGCAGCGACAAGCTGCTGCCGGTCATCGCCGGTCTGGAGGCAGAGTCGCGGGAGGGGCGCACCATTGCCCAGCGGAAGCAGGAACTGTTCGCCGAGCGGCTGCCCCGGCTGCAGCCCACGCGTGGAGCGCGGGCGCTCGTCGCCCACTTGCGGGAGCGAGGGAAGACGCTGGTCGTCGCCACGTCGGCGGGCGCGGAGGAGATGCACGCGATCCTGCGCCAGGCCGGGGTGGCCGATCTGATCCCCGCCCGCACGTCCAGCGACGATGCCGAAGAGTCGAAGCCCGATCCCGACATCGTGCTGGCCGCACTACGGCGCGCCGGCGCGGCGCCCGACGCCACCGTGATGATCGGCGACACGCCGTACGACATCGAGGCTGCCCGCCGCGCGAAGATCGACGCGATGGCCTTCCGCTGCGGCGGCTACTGGCCCGATGGGTCGCTCGGCGGCGCGTTGGCGATCCTCGACGATCCGGAAGCGCTGCTCCAGCGCTGGCGATAACGCCGCCTCTACGTACGTGGGGGCCGGCTTTAGCCGGCCCTGGGCCGCCTGAAGGCGGCCCCCACACC
>DATMDI010000273.1:0-8250 GCA_035557875.1 Vicinamibacterales bacterium | reverse complement strand
CTCGGTCTTCTGACCGTCCATCACCGGCATCGCCAGCTCGCTCTCGGCGAAGTCCTTGTAGACGGCCAGCATCTTCCGCGTTTCCTCTTCGCCCTCTTCCGCCGTCTCGTGCGCGGTGTGCCCCTCCTGCCAGAGGAACTCCGTGGTGCGCAGGAAGAGACGCGTCACCTTCTCCCAGCGCACGACGTTGGCGCATTGGTTGATGAGGATGGGCAGGTCGCGCCATGACTGCACCCACTTGGCGTACATCGTGCCGATGATCGTTTCCGACGTCGGGCGCACGACCAGGCGCTCCTCGAGCACTTCGTTGCCGCCCTGCGTCACCCACGCCACTTGCGGCGCGAAGCCTTCCACGTGCTCGGCCTCGCGCATCAGCAGGCTCTCGGGGATGAAGAGCGGGAAGTACGCGTTGACGTGCCCGGTCTCCTTGAAGCGGCGATCGAGCGATTGCTGCATCAGCTCCCAGATCGCGTAGCCGTAGGGGCGGATCACCATGCAGCCCTTCACCGGCGAGTAGTCGGCGAGCTCAGCCTTGCGGACGACGTCGATGTACCACCGGCCGAAGTCCTGTGATTGCTTCGTGATCTCGGTGGGCAGATCTGGAATTTCGTTCTCGTTGTCTTTGGCCATGATCATTCGGGCCGGTCTCAAGACCGGCCCCTACGTACGTGGGGGCCGCCTTGAGGCGGCCCACGTTGTGATGGTTATGCCGGCGACCCGGGAACGGGGATCGCGTGCGCCGGACCTGTGTAGCGCACGTCGGACACGCGGCGAATCCAGTGTAGATCGTCGCGGCGCGGGAAATCCTCCCGAAAGTGGCCGCCCCGGCTTTCCTCGCGGCGCAGCGCCGCCACGGCGATGAGCCAGCCCACGGTCGTAAGGCTCGCCAGACGGCGGAGGCCCCGATCATGCGGACGGTCCTCGCGTGCAGCTACGGCACCGCGCGCCCGGGCGGCGAGCTGGCGTGCCGCGCGGTCGAGGCCGCCGCGCGAGCGCAGCAGGCCGGCGTCGTGCCACATCAGCTCACGCACCTCGTCGGCCGTACCGGTGGCGGGCTTGATGTCGGCGAACTCGAGCGGCTCCCTGCCTTCGGCGGTGAGCGCGGCGGCGCGCGTTCGTTCCTGCATGGCCACCGCGGCCCGGGCGCCGAACACCAGCCCCTCGAGCAGCGAGTTGCTCGCCAGTCGGTTGGCGCCGTGCACGCCGGTGCAGGCCACCTCGCCGGCCGCGAACAGGTTCTCCACCGACGTCCGGCCGTGGAGGTCCGTCTCGACGCCGCCCATCACGTAGTGGGCGGCAGGGCTGACGGGAATCGGATCGATAGCCAGGTCGAGGCCAACGCCGCGGCACGCCTGCGCGATCGTCGGGAAGCGTTTGCGCACGTAGTCGGGATCGGCGTGGGCCATCGACAGGTAGACCGGCGAGCCGGTCGCGATCTGCTCGCGGACGATGGCGCGGGCGACGACATCGCGAGGAGCCAGATCCCCGGCGGGATCGTAGCGCTCGACGAAGCGCTCCCCCGAGCCGTTGAGGAGACGGCCGCCTTCGCCGCGCAGGGCCTCCGACAACAGGAACCGCGGCGCGCCGGCGACGCTCAAGACCGTCGGATGAAACTGCACGAACTCGAGGTCGGCCACCCGCGCCCCGGCTTCGAACGCCATCGCCATCCCATCGCCGGTGGCCACCGCCGGGTTCGTGGTTTCCAGGTACACCTGACCGGCGCCACCCGTGGCCAGCAGCGTCCGCGTGGCGACCACGTCGTGCACTTCGCCAGACCGATCGATGAAGGTGGCGCCCGTGCACGCTCCCTCCTCCACCTGCAGGCTCAACACCATCGCCACGTCGAGCACGCGCACGCGCGGCGACTTCGACGCGCGGGTCCACAGCACGCGTCCAATCTCGCGGCCGGTGGCGTCACGGGCGTGCAGCACCCGGCGCACGCTGTGGGCGGCCTCGCGTCCCAGCGCCGGCGCCCCGGTGTCGTCACGATCGAAGGCCGCGCCCCAGTCGAGCAGCTCACGGACGTAGCGCGGACCGTCCTGTACGAGCACGTCGACGGCCTCGGGGCGGCAGAGCCCGTCGCCCGCCTCCATCGTGTCGCGGGCGTGGAGCTGCGGCGAGTCGTCGGGGCCAACCGCCGCGGCGACGCCGCCCTGCGCGTAGCCGGTGTTGCTCTCGCCCGGATCGGCCTTGGTGAGCACCAGCACGTCGCCCACCTCGGCGAGCGCGATCGCGGCACGAAGGCCGGCGACGCCGCTGCCGACGATGAGGAAGTCGGTGGTCACTCTCACGGTGCTATCCTATCAATCACAACACGGCCCTGCCGCACTACCAGCCGCATCGCGGTCCTCGTCGGTGGCGGCGCGACCAGGGCACGGCCGAACCGGTGACAGACCCAATCTTCTCCGCCACGCAAATCGACGTCGCCACCGCGAATCAGCAGTCCACCATCCTGGTCGGCGAAGGTCTCGGCGAGCAGCTCGCGCCGCTCCTCGACCGCCACGGCGTGGGACGCAAGCGCTTTGTCGTGTCGAGCCCAGTCATCTGGCGTCACCAGGGCGCACGCATCCAGGCCGCGGTCCCCGGTGAGCCGATCCTCATCCCCGACGGCGAGCGCTACAAGACGCTGGCCTCGGTGTCGCGCATCTACGACGCGCTCATCAAGGGCGGCGCCGACCGCGGCAGCGCCGTGATTGCCGTCGGTGGCGGCGTCATCGGCGACACCGCCGGCTTTGCCGCGGCCAGCTTCCTGCGCGGCATCACCCTGGTGCACGTGCCCACGACGCTGCTGGCGCAGGTAGACAGCTCGATCGGCGGCAAGGTCGGCGTCAACCATGCGCTCGGCAAGAACCTGATCGGCGCGTTCCACCAGCCGGTGCTCGTGGTGGCCGACCCGCTGACGCTGGCCACCCTGCCGCGGCGCGAGTTTCGCTCGGGACTGTACGAGGTCGTGAAGTACGGGATGATCGCCAGCCGCAACCTCTTCGACCTGCTGACGCGCGAGACGAAGTCCGTGCTGGCGCGGAAGCCGGCCGTGCTGGTGCCGGCCATCGTCGAGTCGTGCCGCATCAAGGCCGACGTGGTCACCAAGGACGAGCGCGAGAGCGGGCTGCGCCGCATCCTCAACTTCGGGCACACCATCGGGCACGCGCTCGAGGCGATCACCAACTACCGGCGCTTCCGCCACGGCGAGGCCATCGCCCACGGCATGCTCGGAGCGGCAGATCTCGCGGCGGCGCGCGGCGGGTTATCACGCGACGATCAGGCGGCGCTGGCGGGCCTCATCGCCAAGCTCGGTCCGCTGCCGGCGGTCAACGACCTGGGCATCGACGAGGCGATGACGGCGATCCGCCGCGACAAGAAGGTCGTGCACGGCACGCTGCACTACGTGCTCGCCACCGGCATCGGCACCACCGAGACGGTGAGCGACGTCACCGAAGACGAACTCCGCGGAGCGCTGAGCCGATTGGGGCTCCGCAACGTCGCGGGCGGTCTTTAGACCGCCGAGAGGTGGGTCTGAAGACCCGCCGCCACAAACGCGCCAGCGACCGGCGTGGCTGGCAGGGTCGTCCGAAGCCGGCCTGCTTGTACGTCTGAGCAGACCCTTCGTCGAGGACGGGCCGGCGAAGCGACGACCCTGCCAGGCACGACGGGACTGCCACTATTGCCAGGGTCTGAAGACCCGGGCCCACGTACGAAAGGGGCGGGTCTGAAGACCGCCCTCTACTTCGCTACCCGCCCTGAACGGGGACGAGTTCGAGGAGATCGCCGGGGAGGGTTTCGCGCTCGGCGAGGGTGCCCGCGCGCATCTCGATCACCGCGAAGGCGCGCAGCGCCGCGCTCATGCGCCACGGCTTCACGCCGGCGCGGGTCTTCACCACGCGGCCGTCCCGCCCGACGAACAGCAGGTCGAGATCGAACTTCATGAACCAGGTGTGGACGGCGTTCGACGGCGCGATGATCATCGCTTCACCCTCGCCAAGCGCCGTGTGTTTCAGCAGCCCGGTCTTGCGCGACGCGGAATCCAGCGCCGGCAACAGGCGGTCGGCCAGCACCATGCCGGTGCGTTGATTGCGGAGACAGAAGCCCGCGGTCGGCGCAGCGAGCAGCGGGCGCAGGAAGTGGGCGCGCGCCATGCCTAGCCTTCGGCGATGCCAAGCTGGCGCATGCGGGTGCCGAGCGCCTTGAAGCCCACCTGCAGCGCATCGGCCGCGGCCATCCGGTTGCCGAGCGCGTCGCGCATCGCCTGTTCGATTTTACGGCGTTCGACTTCCGCCGACACGCGCCGCAGTACTTCGGCCATGGTGCCCGACAGGTCGATCTGATCCCACGGGCCGACCGGCGGTGCTGCGGCCGGCGTGCTGCCGGGGCCGGCCACCGCAGCTGCGGCCGGTGCAGCCGCGGGCGCGAGCTGCCGGAACGAGAGGCTCAGATGCCGCGGCTGAATGGTGTCGCCTTCGGCCAGGATCACCGCGCGCTCGATGCAGTTCTGGAGCTCGCGGACGTTGCCGGGCCAGCCATACGCGCGCAGCTCCTCGACCGCCGCATCCGACAGCAGGAGCGAACGCTTGTTGACGTCGCGGGAGAACCGCTCCACGAAATGGCGCGCCAGCGTCATGATGTCGCCGGGACGCTCGCGAAGCGGCGGAATCTGCACCGGGAAGACCGACAAGCGGAAGTAGAGGTCCTCGCGGAACTGCCTCTCGGCCACGCGGGCCTTGAGGTTGCGGTTGGTCGCGGCTACCACGCGCACGTCCACGTGCAGCGACTGGGTGCCCCCGACGCGCTCGAACTGCTTCTCTTCGAGCGCGCGCAGGATCTTCGCCTGCAGCGTCAGCGGCAGGTCTCCGATCTCGTCGAGGAAGAGCGTCCCGCGATGCGCCATCTCGAAGCGTCCGGGCTTGCGGGCCGATGCGCCGGTGAAAGCGCCCTTCTCGTGGCCGAAGAGCTCGGTTTCGAGCAGCGTCTCGGGGATGGCGGCGCAGTTGATGGCGATGAACGGGCCGTCCTGCCGCGGGCTGAACACGTGCAGCGCCCGCGCGAACAGCTCCTTCCCGGTGCCGCTCTCGCCCTCGAGGAGGACAGTGGCATCGGTGCCGGCGGCGCGGTGCAGCTGCTGCAGGACGCCGCGCAACCCCGGATCGTCGCCGATGATGCGCGGGGCGCCGCGCTTCTCGGCGAGCTCCTCGCGCAGGACCATGTTCTCGGTGAGGACGCGGCGATGCGCCAGCGCGCGCGCCACCATCAGCGACAGGTGGTCGGGGTCCACCGGCTTGGCCAGGAACTCCATCGCCCCTTCCTTCATCGCCGACACCGCGTCCTGGATGCTGCCGTAGGCGGTCATGACCACGACCTGCAGGTCGGGGTCGAGCTCCTTGGCCGCTCGCAGCACGCCGAACCCGTCGCCGGTGGGCAGCTTGAGGTCGGTCAGGACCACCGCCGGACGCGCCTGGCGCATCTCCCTGATGGCTTCGCCCTCGTCGCGCGCCTCGACCACCGCGTGGCCCTGCGCCTCGAGCGCGTGGCGCAGCATCGCGCGCAGCGAGTCCTTGTCCTCGACGAGGAGTACCGGGAGCGACGGCATGGGAGCCCGAAGCGAGGTGACTATCTGAGCCATCCGGGCGGGACGCCGGCCTTGCGCGCTTCCTCCTGAAGGTCGGCCAGCGCCTTGGTGTGCTGCTGGATTTCCTTCTTCACGCGCTCCAGTTCGGTGAGGGCTTTCTGCCGATCGGCCCCGATCCTGTTCCGCTGTGCCGGGTCGTCTCGCGCGGCGAATTCGGTAGTGAGGCCATTGATCTGGCTCTGGAGCGCACCGGCGAAGGATTCCGCGCGAGCGAGCGCGTCCTGAATCGACTTGCGCCGCTCGCGCCACGCTGCCTCGTCGCTCTTCCCGGCGGGTGCTCCGGCCTTCGGATCCGCACTCGCGCCCGCCCTGGCGTCACCGCCAGTTGCCGGCCTGGCCTCACTCTTCGCATCCGGCTTGGCGGCGTCGGCTGGAGCGCCTCCCGCCCCCTGGGTCGGTGCTGCCGGCTGCGCCGGGCTCGTGGCCGGCGCTGGTGCGCCGCGCACGTCGTCGTTCGTATAGACCTTGCCGCTCGCGGTCGCCTTCCGGCGCGCCTGTTCCTTGCGCGCCACGTCGCCAAGCGACTGTGCAGGCGCTCCGGATGTGAGGATCGCAGCGAGCGCCACGAATACGATCACGACCTGGATGACGAAGCGGCGAAGCAGCGTAAAAGTCATGAATGGCTACCTGGTGTTTTCGGCCGATCGCGGTCCGATCCTCAGCACGGCTGTTTCAGGTGCGGGCCAGTTCACATGATTTCACGCCAGGCTCGGATGCGCAGCGTATCCGGCGGCAGGCGCGCATCGCGTTCGACCACGGCCTCGAGGGTGCGCCTGGCTCCCGAAGGGCCGTACGCCCGCACCTGGAGCCACAGTGCCCCCCGGCCCGGATTGGCCGGGTTGGCGGCGTTGACCAAGGCCGGGGGGCCGCCGTCGCGCAACGGCTGCGCGTCGTTTTCGGACGGGTCGTCGCCTACCCACACCACGACGTAAGCGCGGCTGCTTGGTGCCGCCTCGCGCAGAAGGCGCGCCAGGCGGCCCGACGCGTAGACCGTCCACCGCGGGTTGTTCCGGCCCCAGGGGCGCTCGGCGGTCTGCTCGTCCATGTCGGCGTCGCCGCAAGGACCGGGTGCGCCGCACCGCAGGAGACCGGTTTCGGCCGCCACGTCGAGCCGGGATCCATCGGGCAGCACGACCGCGCCGGCCCCGTCGCGGAACCACGACGTCACGCCGCCGTCCAGGACGGCATCCCAGAACGGCACCGTGCCCAGTTCTGCGATCGCAAATTCGAGCGCGGCATCGGCGGCGTGGACCGTCTGGACCGCGTCACGGTGGTTGGCGGCGATGCCGACCTCCACCGCGGTCGTCGTCGCGAGGCTCAGCCCCAGCGCCAGCATCAGCGCGGATGCCGCCATCACGGCGACGAGCGCTCCGCCCCGATCGTCGTCGAGACGGCCGTTCATGGCGCGCCGCCCAGGTTACTGGGTGTGACGTCGAGCACGATCTGCTGATCGGGCGCGAACAGCTCCGCCGACGCCGCCGTGCCGCCCTTGGCGAAGAGCCGTCCCGCGGGTCCGCGCAACGCCGCGACGGCCACCTGCACGCGTAACCGCACGCGCACGCGCCGGATGCGGAGGAGATCGGCGTCGAACCGTGCCGGGTGAAGCGCGTCGGGACACCAGGGCCCGTCGCGCAGCCGCGACGGGTCGAGCGGCACCGGCGAGACGCCCGCACCCAGCGCGCCAAGGCGAGGCACCGGCCCTCCGGCGTCGGCGAACACGCAGTTCTCGCCCGCACCCCACAGGTCCCGGGGATCGTCCGCGCCGTCGGCGGGCGGCGCCGGGCCGTACGAAGTGACCGGCCGCACTGGATCGCCGGGCGCCGCCGCGGGCAGCACTCGCGGTGGCCGCGGATCGCCGAAGTACTCCACCTGCATGCCGACCACGTTGTCCACGACCGGTCGATCGGTCAGGAAACCGTCGTAGCGCACGAGCTGCGATGCACCGCTGACGCCGTCCGGCCGCAGGTAGTACGTGACGGCGACGACTTCGGCCACCACGGCGCCGCCGTTGTACGACGACGACAGCGCTCCGCCGTAGAGGACCGTCAGCTGGTTGCCGGCCACTCGGGTGACGGTGCCGAGATCGAACGCCCCGCGCGCATCGAAGAACGCCACGCGCATCCCCGTGGTGAACCCGCACACACGTTCGTGCGCGAGGGCGCCGCAGTTCGGGGCGGCGTCCACGAGCAGCTCGCGGCCGGTATCGATCGTCCGCTCGATGTCGGCCTCGGCGCGGGTGGTTGACACGTAGAGCACGCTGACGGTGTCGGGGCGGTAGAAGACCCCGGCGCGCACGTCGTCGCTCTGACCGCGCCGGTACGGCGCGACGCCCGGCAGCTGCTGCACCAACGAACCGGCCTGCGCCGTGAACGCGGGACCGGCGCCGGCCATGAGGAGGTCGCGGCCAAACGTCGACGCGGCCACGCGCAGGCGCTGCTGCATGTCGGCCACTTCGGGCTGAACCCGGAAGGAGAACTGCGCCCGTAGCAGCACCGAACCCACGGTCCCGGTCAGTGTGAGCATGATGCCCGACGCCACCAGCAGCTCGGCCAGGCTCACGGCAACCTTCGGGCGCGCAGCGACACGACGCGCGCAGCCTCGACCTCTCCGCCGACGGGCACGACTCG
>DATMDI010000272.1:0-5826 GCA_035557875.1 Vicinamibacterales bacterium | reverse complement strand
CGCCACACTCACCGCGAACGTCGCCTCGCGGCTCGGCTGGTTCGACAAGCTCGAGGCGCTCGTCGAGGCCGACGCAACGCTGGTGCACGCGCGCGGCGGCGACGGTCAGCAGCCGCTCCACGCGGCAAAGACGGTGGCAATTGCCGACTTCCTGCTGGACCGCGGCGCGGGTGTCGACGTGCGCTGCATCGATCACAAGACCACGCCGGCCCAGTATGCGCTGGTCGATCGACCGGACGTCTGCCGGCGCCTGCTCGAGCGTGCCGCCACGCCCGACATCTTCATGGCCGCACGGCTCGGGGACGTCGGGCTCGCAACCCGCCTGCTCGACGCCGACCCCACCTGCCTCGCGGCTCGCATCAACGAACCCGGCTACGCGCCGGTCCCGCCGCTACACATCTACTGCTGGTCGATCGGGTTCGGTCTGTCGCCGCACGACGCGGCCTTGAAGTTCGGGCATCGCGACGTGCACGCCCTGTTCATGGCCCGAAGCCCAGCCCGGATCCAGATGATGCAGGCGCTCCTCGCCGGAAACGAGCGCGCCGCCGAGGCGCTGCTCGCGAACCATCCGTCGCTACTGTCGTCGATGACGCCGCAGGAGCACGGCCACCTGGCACAAGCGATCTTCCACGAGCACTTTCAGGCCGCGGACCTGATGCTCCGCCTCGGGTTCGACCCCGCCGCTCCGGGCGTGGACGGCGGATCCGCGCTGCATGCCGCCTGCTGGGTGGGCAACGTACGGATGGTGGAGCGCCTCGTCGAGCGTGGCAACGTCTCACTCGACGCCCGGGATCCCACGCATCAGAGCACGCCGCTCGGCTGGGCCGCATTCGGCTCGGTCCACCGCCGCGCCAGGGGCGCCGACTACCCGGCCGTAGCGGACCGGCTCGTCGCCGCCGGCGCGGACATCACCGCGGTCGGCAACAAGGACGGCCTCAGACTGCTGTCGATGGCACAAGGCAACCCGGCGATGCAGGAGGCGCTGCGCCGCCTTGGCGCGACATAGGGCAGGACGTAGGGGCCGCCTTCAGGCGGCCCGGGCCGGCTGAAGCCGGCCCCCACGTACGAAACTAGAACTCGATGACGCCGGTGATGATGGTGCGGTCCGCCGTGTCCTGCACCGCCTCGCGGCTCTGAGCGAGCGTGTAGCGCTTGGTGATCACCGACTGCGCGTCGATGACGCCCCGCTCGATCAGCTTCACGTAGCGCGGGATGTCGCGCATGACGTGGAGACCGCCCTGCTGGCCGGGATGAATCGTGCGCCCCAGCAGCGCAAGCGACACGCCGGGAAACGGCACCGGCTGCAGCGTGAACCCCATGAGCATCACGTGGCCGCCCGCCCTGGTGGAGTCCCACGCCTGCAGCACCGTCTTCACGTTGGTCGGGTCGGGCTGCGCCTCGACCTTCGGTGGCATCGTCTGAATGCCGGCTGCCTCGACGACGAAGTCGGCTCCGCGCGACATGGCGGCGTTACCCGCGCGGCCCCACGATGTCCCGCCGGCAAACCGGCGATCGTTCGGACCCCGGCACAGCTCGCGGATCCGCTCGACGATACCGTCGCCCTCGGCATTGGGGTCGAGCGTCGTCGTGGCGCCGAGCTTGGTGGAGAACTCCCGCCGGTAGCGGATCGGATCGACCACGATCACCTGGCCGGCGCCCATGACGCGTGCGGCCTGCACCGCGCCGAGCCCCACGGGGCCCGCACCGAAGACGACGACGTCGGATCCCGGCTGGAACACCATGTCGGCGTGCCCGGCGGCAAAGCCCGAGGCGAGCTGATCGCCCAGGAGCGTGAGCTGCGCGGCCGGCAGGTCGGTGAAGACCGGGACGCAGTACTCCTCGAAGGCGGTCATGATCTCGCTCATGCCGCCGATGCCCGCCTGCGCATAGACCGGCGTGCCGTCGCGAAACTCGGCGAACGGCGCGAACGGTTCCACGCCGGGCGCGTTGGAGAAGAAGGTGAACTGGCAGTAGTCGGGACGTCCGTGCAGGCACTGGTAGCACTGGCCGCACTGCGACGTGCCGGCGACGACGACGCGATCGCCGACCTGCACGCGCTTGACCATTGCACCGACGGCCTCGACCACGCCGAAGCCGCAGTGGTTGGGCACTTCAGCGCGACGGATCGCATTGGTGGCGAGCGCGCCGCGGACGATCGTGTAGCACGGCGCCACCGCCAGCGAGCGGATGACCACCTGCCGCGGATCGGTGGGCAGGAGCCGCATCTCCTGCACGTCGAGCGTTGCGTCGTGCCGGACGAAACCGCGAAACGTCCGGCCGGTCTGGGTGCCGGTCGCGATCGCGGGCGCCTGTGCCGGAGCCTGGGCGGGGGCTGCATCGAGCGGTCCACCACCGCCAAGCAGCAGCGCACCGCCACCGAGCGCCGTCGCGCCCGTCTTCAACATCCCACGTCGTGACAGCTGCCGCTTGCCCTTCGGCCGGGTTCCCATGCGGCGATTCTAGTCGAGCAGCGGTGAGGTGAGGCGGGTCTGAAGACCCGCAGCCACGTCCATGGAACAGCGGGGCTGAAGCCCCGCCCTACTTCGGTAACGCGAATGCGATGTACGCGCTGTCGGGCGGCGGCGGCAAGGTCGGGAAGCGCGCGGCGTTCCAGCCGTGCTGGGCTGCCACCGGCAGCACGATGAACTGGCGTCCACCGGCCTCGTACGACGCCGGCACGCCGTCGGACGCGGCAGGCAGCGGTTGCGTCCAGACCACCCGTCCCGTGCGCCGATCGTAGGCGCGCAGTGTCTTGTCGGATCCGGAGACGGCAAACAGCAGCCCGCCGCCCGTGGCCAGCAGGCCGCCGCGCGGCCAGTGTGCGCCGCTGTCGGACGGGATTCCCAGTTCCGCCGGCGCCGCGACGCTGCCGTGCGGCACCCGCCACTTGATCTCGCCGGTATTGAGGTCGTAGGCGACGATTTCCGACCACGGCGGCCCGATCGGCGACAGGTAGGTGCTGGTGAACATGAAATCGTACGGCGAGGTGAAGCGCACCGGCCCCTTCAGCAGCGCCGCCTCCGCCTGGCGCGTGAGCCGCGCCGATTCGTCGGCCGACACGATCGTGGACGGACCGGCGCGCACCGCCCCGGGCTCGCTCCCGCCCGGCAGGAGCAATCGCAGCATCGTCGGCAGCGCGACCGACCGCACGTAGAGCTCGCCGCGATCCGGATCGACGGCCACGCCGCCCCAGTTCGTGCCGCCGCTGTGCCCCGGCATCTCGATCGATCCGCGGATGCTCGGAGGCGTGAACAGCCCTTCGTTGCGATAGCTCTGCAAGCGTGCGCGAATCGCGCGGCGCTCCTCGTCGGGCAGGTACGGGTTGATGTCCCGCTCGGTGAACGACTGCCGGGCAAACGGCGCCGGCTTCGAGGGCACGGGTTGCGTGGGCCACGTGCGCTCGCCGGGCACGTCGGACTGTGGAACGGGACGCTCCTCGATCGGCCAGATCGGCTCGCCGGTGACGCGATCGAAGACGAAGACGAAGCCGTGCTTCGTGGCCTGCGCCACCACATCGCGCGGCCGGCCGTTCTGCCGGATCGTCAGCAGCTTCGGCGCCACGGGCAGGTCGTAGTCCCACACGTCGTGGTGGACGATCTGGTAATGCCACAACCGCCGGCCCGTCCGCGCGTCGAGCGCCACCAGGCTGTTGGCGAACAGGTTCTGTCCCGGACGGTCGCCGCCGTAGAAGTCGAACCGGCCGGTTCCGAACGGCACGAAGGCGATGCCGCGGGCCTCGTCGATCGTCAGCTCGCTCCAGTTGTGGACGCCGCCGTGGTTGGCGCGCGCGTCTGCCGGCCACGTGTCGGCGCCGATTTCGCCGGCGGCCGGCAACGAGTGAAACACCCACCGTAGCGCGCCGCTGCGCACGTCGTAGGCGTGCACGTCGCCAGGATTGGAGTCGTAGCCCGCGGCCTGCGCTGGCAGGCTGACGATGACGAGGTCATCGAAGATCCGTCCGGGGTTGGTGGGCTGTAACGGGCTGAGGCCGTCGATCGACCGGCCCGACGCCGAGAGGCCGGCGCGTAAGTCGACCCGGCCGTCCTGGCCGAAGGCCGCGACGGTCTGACCGGTGCGCGCGTCAACCGCGGTGAGGAATCCGCCGGCCATATACAGCAGCCGGCGATCGCGCCCGTCGGCGCTCCGCCAGTAGTTCAGGCCGCGGGTCGCCACCGCGCCGGGATGGGGGCGGCTCCAGACCTGCGCACCGGTCGTGGCGTCGAGTGCCACGAGATCGTTCGCGCCGGCCAGCACGAACACCAGGCCGTCGGCCGCGAGCGGATTGAACAGGAAGGTGCGCTTACCTGCCGGAAACGTCCACGCCACCTGCAACCGCGAGACGTTGGCGGCGGTGATCTGATCGAGGGCGGTGAACTGCGCGGAGTGCGCGCCACCCAGGTAGGCGTTCCAGGTCGTGTAGGGACGGGGCGCAGGGCGCTCGCCCGACTGGGCCAGCACGGTCGCGAGTGCTGCGCACGCGAGCGTGCACGCAAGGCAGACGGCGATGAGAAGTGGACGCATCGATCTGAATCCTGGCTGGAAGCCGGACGACTGTACCGCGCGACCACGGCGATCGCCAATACCCAAGGCACCGACACGGTTGATGAGCGTCGGGCATTCTGAACCATAATCCCCCCCGCATGCCTACCGTTCGCGATGCCGCCATCAGCCTGATGCGCGAGCTCGGGATGACCACGCTCTTCGGCAACCCCGGGTCCACCGAGCTTCCGCTCTTCAAGGACTTTCCCGACGACTTCCGCTACGTCCTCGGACTGCAGGAGTCGGTCGTGGTGGGCATGGCGGACGGGTATGCGCAGGCGACCCGCAACGCGGCGTTCGTCAACCTGCACTCCGCCGCGGGCGTCGGACACGCGATGGGGAACATCTTCACGGCCTACCGCAACCGGACACCGCTCGTCATCACCGCCGGTCAGCAGGCACGATCCATCCTGCCCTACGAGCCGTTTCTCTCCGCGACCGCGGCGACCAAGCTGCCCGAGCCGTACGTGAAGTGGAGCAGCGAACCGGCGCGCGGCGAGGACGTGCCCGCCGCGATCGCCCGCGCCTACTACGTGGCGATGCAGCAGCCGTGCGGACCCACGTTCGTCTCGATCCCGGTGGACGACTGGGAGCGCTCGAGCGAGGCGATCCCACCGCGGACCGTGAGCCGTCTGCTCCATCCCGACCCGGCGCTGATCGAGACGATCGGCGCCCGGCTCGATCGCAGCGCGCGGCCCGTGTTCGTGGTCGGCCCGGGAGTCGATCGCAACGGCGCCTGGGAGCAGGTCGTGGCACTGGCGGAGCGGCATCAGGCGCTCGTGTGGGTGAGCCCGATGTCGCCGCGCTGCAGCTTTCCCGAGCGCCATCGCCTGTTCGCCGGGTTCCTGCCGGCGATCCGCGAGCGCATCGTGAAAAACCTCGACGGCCACGACCTCGTCGTCGCGCTGGGCGCACCGGTCTTCACCTATCACATCGAAGGATTCGGACCCCACGTGCCGCCCGGAGCCGATCTGATTCAGATGATCGACGATCCCGACGTGGCGGCCTGGACGCCCGGCGGCACCGCCATCGTCTGCGACGTCCGGCTCGGCAGCGAGGCGCTGCTGCGGCGTCCGGCGCCGCCGGCGAGATCGGCACCGCAGGGCCGGTGCCCGCCGCCGCGGGTCGACACCGGCGATCGCATCTCGATCGCATATCTGATGCAGACGCTGGCCGAGACCCGCCCCGCCGACAGCATCCTGGTCGAGGAGTCGCCCTCGAGCCGGGCCACGATGCAGGCCTACCTGCCAATCGAGCGGCCGCACAGCTTCTTCACCTGCGCCAGCG
>DATMDI010000271.1:0-9597 GCA_035557875.1 Vicinamibacterales bacterium | reverse complement strand
TCCTCGATGAAGCGCACGGCCCGATCGGCGAAGAGATCGGTGCTGTACCCGGTGGGATGCACGTGCTGCTCGTTCTCCCAGAGGTCGTGCAACCCGTCGCCGGAGGTGTGCTGGTAGTAATCGATCAGTCCGCTCTTGAAGCCGAAGAAGTAGTCGAAGCCGTGCGCGTTCGGGCTCAGTTCCGGCGTGTAGCCGAGATGCCACTTGCCGACGAGCCCCGTCGCGTAGCCCGCCCCCTTTAGGAGCGCCGGCAGGTAGTGGCCGGTGGGACGCAGCCCCTGGTCGCCCGCCTGTGCGGAGTTCGGCAGCGGGCGCTCGATCCGGAATCGCTGATAGTAGCGGCCGCTGATGAGCGAGGCCCGCGTCGGCGAGCAGCTGGGCGCCGCGTAGAAGTCGCTGAAGCGGACGCCCTCGCGGGCCAGGCGATCGAGGTTCGGCGTCCTGACGTCGGGCGCGCCGTAGGCGCCGATGTCGCCGTAGCCGACATCGTCGGCGATGATGAGGACGATGTTCGGCGGCCGCGGAGAGGGCGGCTGCGCGGCGGCCGTCCCGGCCACCAGCAGGACCGACGCGACCAGGGCACCCGCCAGACGAAGGCGAATCATCGATCGTCCTTTATTGTTTGAAGCGGCTCCGCCAGGTCTCCATCTGCGTGGGGTCGTCTTCGCCGAGCCGCATCGGCGTGACCGACACGTAGCCGTTTTCCACCGCCCACGCATCCGTCCCTTCGGGGGCACTGCCGGCGCCTTCCTTGAAGACGTTCCAGTAGATGGTGCGCCCCGACCCGGGATGCTTCGTCTCGGCGAAGCTTTCGTCGCCGCTCTTGGCGCGCGCCTGCGTGGTCACCAGATAGCCCTTGAAGCCGCCGGCCGGCACACGGGGGATGTTCACGTTGAGCATCGTCCCGGCTGGAAGCCCGAACTGCTTCACGCGACGCGCGACGCCGAGCACCTCTTCGGCGGCGGCCACGAGGTCGCTCGGGGTCGCCGCATCGGTCAACGACGCGGCGATGGCCGGGACGCCGTGGATGGCGCCTTCGCGTGCGGCGCCGACGGTGCCGGCCAGATACCCGGAATACGCGAGGTTGTAGCCGCGATTGATGCCCGACACCACGAGGTCCGGCCTGGGGCGGAGGATGTTGCGGATGGCGATGTTGACGGTGGTGGCGGGAGTGGCCGTGAGGCCGATGGCCTTCATCCCGTTGGGGAGCGTCAGATCGTCCCGGTACACCGGCTCGGAGGTGACGATGGAGTGCCCCTTGCCGCTCTGGTTTTCCGCCGGCGCCACGATGCTGACGTCGCCGATGGCCTGGAGCACCTGCGCCACCGCGGCGATGCCCGGGGCGCGCACGCCGTCGTCGTTGCTCACGAGAATGCGGTAGGGCGGCGGATCGGGACGCTGCTGCGCGCCCGCCGCGCCGCTGCGCGCGGCGCACCCGGCCAGAATGAGGACGAGAGCGGAAAAGATCAGACGACGCATCGGCTCGGCCGCCTAGAGCGTAGCCCAGATGCAGCCCGAGCCCGAAGCGTGTTCCTTTACCTGCCCACCCGCCTACCTGCCTACCTGCCTACCTGCTGAGAATTCGCTAGGACCAGAATCCCGGCGGTGCCGGCGGCGGCGCCGCGGCAGGCTTGCCCGACGCCAGGCGGAAGATCGCCCAGCCGAAACACGCGAGCAGGATGACCGGCAGCAGCGGCGCCAGCAAGGCGATGACCGCGCCGACGATCGACACGATGAGCACAATCGCCACGATCAGCGCGAGGACGGGCGCCAGCACGAGGCCGGCGAGGGCGCCGCCCAGAGCGAAGAGCAGCTTGAAGAAGATGCGGAACGGCAGCGTGACGACCCACACCAGCGCGTGGATCACTGTCGCGGCAATAGCACCGAGAACGACAAACGCCACCAGGCCCAGCACACAGAGCACCAGGAACGCGCTCATGTCGTTCTTGGTTACGGGAGAACCCCGAAGCGGGTTCCCCGCTCCCGGCGAGCCGAGCCTCGCGACGCGCCGCTACTCGACCGGGGGCTTGGTGGTTGGCGGAACCTCGTAAAGCACGAGATTGCGCCGGACTTCCTCCATCGCGACGCGCTCGGACTTGAACGGCTGCGAGCGGTATGCGCGCTCGGCCTGTTCCTCGTCGGCATCGTCGAGGCGGGGCACGGCCCCGCGGCGGAGCTGTTTGGCACGCATGGCGGCCACGTCCACGAAGAGAAAACGGCTTTCGATGGGCGCCGCCTTGGGCCGGGGGGCAGGGGGAGCGGCGAGCTCAGCCCCTGGTTCTGCGGTCAGGTCTGCGGTGTCGGCCATAACCAACGAATTTACCATGGACTGCCCGCGTATTTCGACGGGGGCCGCGAGGCAGGACCGACCCGGCCCCAGCCTCGCAACCCCCGGTGTTTGCTGAGAAATTACGCCGCGACTTCGACGGTAATCGTCCGGGGCTTCGACTCCTCGCGGAACGGCAGTTTCACCGTCAGGACACCGTTCTTGTAGTCGGCGGTCACCTTGGTCGCGTCCACCGTGTTGGGCAGCGCGAACGACCGGCTGAAGGAACCGTAGCGGCGCTCGACGCGGCGGAACTGATCGTCCTTCACGTCGGCGGCCTTCTTGCGGGTGCCCTTCAGGGTGAGGGTGTTCCGCTCGACGGTCAGCTCGATGTCTTCGCGGGACATGTCCGGCAGTTCGGCCTTGAGCACCAGGTCGTGCTGCTCGGTCTCGTAGATGTCCACGGGCGGCACCCAGCCGTCCGCATCGGCCAGCGCCGGGCGGATGTAAATGTCGCCCAGGAGACCACCCATGCGGTTCTGCAGTCGGGCGAACTCGGCAAACGGGTCGATTCGGGTCACAGACATTGCTCTTCTCCTCTCATCATTCGTAGCGGTCGGCCTTCAGGCCGACCGTCGTCAGGGCGGCCTGAAGGCCGCCCTCTACATCCGAGGTCCTCAGACCTCGACCACTTCTCCGTCCACGACGTCGCTCTCGCGATTCGCGCCGGGCCCACCGCCCTGCGGCTCCTGCGGCTGCGACGCCTGTGCCTTGTAGAGCTGCTCGGCGATCGCGTGCGATGCGCGCTGCACCTGCTCGCTCGCCGCCTTGATCGCCGCCAGGTCGTCGCCCTTGACCGCTTCGCGCAACGACGCGATTGCGGCTTCGAGCGTGCTCGCGGTGCCGACCTCGACCTTCGTCCGGTTCTCGTTCAGCGTCTTCTCCGCCGAGTGAGCCAGCGTATCCGCCTGGTTGCGCGCATCGATCAGCTCGCGGCGGCCCTTGTCCTCCGCGGCGTGCGCCTGCGCGTCCGTGACCATGCGGTCCACTTCGTCTTTGTTGAGACCGGACGCACCGGTGATGGCGATCCGCTGCTCCTTGCCCGTCGCAACGTCCTTCGCCGTGACGTTGACGATGCCGTTGGCGTCGATGTCGAACGTGACCTCGATCTGCGGCATCCCGCGCGGCGCCGGCGGCAGGCCCACCAGCTGGAAGCGGCCCAGCGTGCGGTTGTCGCGCGCGAATTCGCGCTCGCCCTGCAGCACGTGCACCTCGACGCTCGTCTGGTTGTCGGTCGCGGTGGAGAACGTTTCGCTCTTCCTGAGCGGAATCGTGCTGTTCCGCGGGATGAGCGTCGTCATCACGCCGCCGAGCGTCTCGAGCCCGAGCGACAGCGGCGTCACGTCGAGCAGGAGCACGTCCTTGACTTCGCCCTTGAGCACGCCGCCCTGGATGGCCGCGCCCACGGCCACGACTTCATCCGGGTTCACGCCCTTGTGCGGATCCTTGCCGAAGTACTCCTTCACCAACTGCTGGATCTTGGGCACCCGCGTCGAGCCGCCGACGAGCACGACCTCGTCGATTTCCGACGGCTTCAGCCCGGCGTCGGCCAGCGCCTGACGCACCGGCACCATCGAACGCTCGAGGAGATCGGCCACGAGCGACTCGAACTTCGCCCGCGTCAGCTTCAGCTGCATGTGCTTGGGTCCGTTGGCGTCGGCGGTGATGAACGGCAGGCTGATGTCGGTCTCGAGCACCGTCGAGAGCTCGATCTTGGCCTTCTCCGCCGCCTCCTTGAGGCGCTGCACCGCCATGCGGTCTTTCGAGAGGTCGACGCCGTCGGTCTTCCTGAACTCGGCGACGATCCAGTCGATCACGCGCTGGTCGAGGTCGTCACCGCCGAGGTGCGTGTCGCCGTTGGTGGCCTTCACCTCCACGACGCCCTCGCCCACCTCGAGCACCGAGATGTCGAAGGTGCCGCCGCCGAAGTCGTAAACCGCGATCTTCTCTTCCTTCTTCTTGTCGAGGCCGTAGGCCAGCGCCGCCGCGGTCGGCTCGTTGACGATGCGCAGGACGTTCAGCCCCGCGATCTTCCCCGCGTCCTTGGTGGCTTGACGCTGCGAGTCGTTGAAGTAGGCCGGCACCGTGATCACGGCGTCGGTGACCTTCTCGCCGAGATAGTCCTCGGCCGCGGTCTTCAGCTTCTGGAGAATCATCGCGGAGATCTCGGGCGGCGAGTACTTCTTGCCGCGCACCTCGACCCACGCATCCCCGTTGTCGTTCGCAACCACCCGGTACGGCACGCGGCTGGTCTCCGACGCGACCTCGCCCTGCTTGCGGCCCATGAAGCGCTTGATCGAGAACACGGTGTTCTCGGGGTTGGTGACGGCCTGCCGCTTGGCGACCTGGCCGACCAGACGGTCGTCCTTCGAGAAGCCCACGACCGACGGAGTGGTCCGCGCGCCTTCCTGATTGACGACGACCGCCGGCTCTCCCGCTTCCATCACGGCAACCACCGAGTTCGTGGTGCCGAGGTCGATTCCAATCACTTTGCTCATTGGCTCTTGTGCTCCCAAGGAGCTCGTGTCTTTTCCGGCTCCGAGAACAATCATAGCCACGTACTTAGTTCATGTCAATCATATTACATTAGTTATATACACTCATATTTTAGCCTTTGACGGCTGCCGCTCGACCTTGCCATGATTGCCCCCGGTGGCCCACTTCACGCTGTTTCCTCCGGGCGAATCGGGAGAGCTGGGCGACGATATTCGCGAGCTTTTCGAGGACCTCACCCGCTCGCTCGGGTCCGACCCCAGCGCTTACCCCGGCCAGTGCCGGCCCCTGGTGGACGTCTTCGAGACCGACACGGCAGTCGAGCTTGTGGTGGACACGTGCGGCGTGCCGGCGCGCGCGCTGCGCGTCCTGTTTCGCAGCGGCGTTGTCATCGTGGCCGGTGAGAAGGCGCCGACATCGACGATGCCGGATGCCGCGTATCACCTGGTGGAGCGGGATTTCGGCCGCTTCGCTCGCGCCGTCCGCCTCTCGGGCGCCTTCGACGTCGCCCGGGCGCGGGCAACGCTGGACCTGGGCGAGCTCACGGTGGTCCTGCCGAAGCTGCTCGAGCGCCGCGGGCGCGCCCACCGTGTGCCGGTCACCGCGTCCGACGCGCCAGCCGCATGAGGCTGCTCTTCATCGGCGACATCATCGGCCGGCCCGGTCGCGAGCTCCTGCGCAAGGGGCTGAAGGGGCTCGTCGATCATCACGGCGTCGAGTTCGTGATCGCCAATGCCGAGAATTCCGCGGCCGGGTTCGGCGTCACCAAGGACATCGGCGATACGCTGCTCGAATACGGCGTGGACGTGATGACATCGGGCAATCACGTCTGGGACAAGAAAGAAGCGATGGACTACATCGCGACCGAGCGCCGCCTCCTGCGTCCGGCCAACTACCCCGCTGGCGCGCCGGGCCGTGGCTCGTGCGTGGTCGAATCGGGCGACGGTCGTCCGGTGGGCATCATCAACGTCATGGGCCGCGTCTTCATGACGCCGCTCGACAATCCGTTTGCCGTCGTCCTGAGGGAAATCGAATTGGTGCGGGCAAAGGCGCGCATCATCATCGTGGACTTCCATGCCGAGGCCACCAGCGAGAAGGTGGCAATGGGCTGGCACCTCGACGGCAAGGTGACGCTCGTCGTCGGCACCCACACGCACGTGCAGACCAGCGACGAGCGCCTGTTGCTGAACGGCACCGCCTATCTCACCGACGCGGGCATGACCGGCCCGCACGACTCGATCATCGGCATGGAGCGCGACCCGGCGCTCTCGCGCTTCCTCACCGGTCTGCCGTCGAAGTTCGAGCCGGCGACCGGCAACCCCCGGCTGAACGGCGTGATCGTGGACGCCGACGACGCCACCGGAAAAGCCATCGGCGTCACGCGCATCAGTTACAGCGAGCGCGAGCTTCTCGCCTTCGCGTCCACGCCGTGAGCACGCTGTTCGACCTGCCGTTCGAAGAGCCCCCGGACGAAGAGCCCGGCGACGCGCAGCCGCCCCGCGCCCGGCGCATCCTCACGGTTTCGGAACTGACGGCGCAGATTCGGAACACGCTCGAACGGCAGTTCTTCGACATGTGGGTCGAGGGCGAGCTCTCGAACTGCAAGGTGTGGAACACCGGCCACCTCTATTTCACGCTGAAGGATCAGGGCGCGCAGGTCCGTGGCGTGATGTTCCGCGGCTCGCTGCGGCTGCTCCGCTTCACGCCCAGGGACGGCATGCGCGTCGTGGCGCGCGGGCGTCTCAGCGTCTACGACCCCAAGGGCGAGTACCAGATCGTGTGCGAGCACTTCGAGCCGGAAGGGCTCGGCGCCCGCCAGCTCGCCTTCGAGCAGCTCAAACAGCGGCTCTCCACCGAAGGCCTGTTCGACGCGCAGCGCAAGCGGCCGCTGCCGGTGCTGCCGCGCAAGATCGGCGTGGTCACCTCGCTCGACGGTGCCGCCGTGCGCGACATCATCCGCGTGCTGCGCCGGCGCTACGCCAACGCGCACATCGTCATCCGCCCGGCGCGAGTGCAGGGCGAAGGCGCGGCGCTCGAGATTGCGCGCGCGCTGACGGCGATCTGCAAGGTGCCGGGCGTGGACGTCGTGATCGTCGGCCGTGGCGGCGGATCGATCGAGGACCTGTGGGCGTTCAACGAGGAAGTGGTGGCGCGGGCCCTCGCGGGCTGCGCGGTGCCCACGATCTCCGCGGTCGGCCACGAGACCGACGTCACGATCGCCGACTTCGTCGCCGACCTGCGCGCGCCGACCCCGTCGGCGGCCGCCGAACTGGTCGTCGCCCGCAAGGACGAGGTCTTCGCTCGTATCGACCGGCTGTCGCAACGGCTCGACTCGAGCCAGCAGTCACGCCTCCATCGCCTGGAAGCCAGGTTGCGCAGCCTGGAGGCCCGGCCTGGTTACGGCGGATTCCATGGGCGGGTGCTGATGCGCGATCGGCGGGCGACCGAGCTCACGACAGACCTGCGCCGGGCGGTGCAATCGGGCGTCGAGACCCGCGCCCGCCGCCATCGCACGCTGCGCGCGGCGCTCGACACCTTCGATCCGCGTCACCGCCTCGCGGCGGTTCGTGGCCGGCTGCAGGCCGCCACGTCGGCGCTCGACGTGGGCATTTCGCGCCGCCGCCTGCGACTCGACAGCCGCCTGGGCAGCGCGGCGGCACGGCTCGACAGCCTCAGCCCCCTGGCCGTCCTCGGGCGTGGCTACGCCGTCTGCTGGGACGCGACCCGCACCCGCGTCCTGCGCCGCGCGTCAGAAACCGCCCCGGGCGAAGCGGTGCGGGTCACGCTGCACGAGGGCGAGCTGCGCTGCGACGTCCGTGAGATCATCAAAGAAAATGGAACCGACCCAGATGACTCCGCCTCTTGACAATACCCGCGTCGCAGCTGGGTCGGTTACCAGTATCTTCTGCCGCGCTTCGCGCGGCTAGGACCGCCGTGCGGGACAAGCAGCAGGATCAGGATTCGCCGTCCGGGCCGCAAGGCGGTCCAACGACCATTAAAGACTTCGAGGCGGCGATCGCCGAGCTCGAGTCGATCGTCAAGAAGCTCGAGGAAGGGGACCTCGCGCTCGAAGCCTCGCTGCAGCTCTACGAACGCGGCGTCCATCTGTCGCGGTTCTGCCACAGCCGGCTCGAGGACGCCGAGCGGCGTATCGAGATCCTGAATGAGCGCGGCCAGCTGCGGCCCGCCCCGGGCGACCTCGACGCCGACGACGACGCGACGACGCGCACGCGATGACCGACGCGACAGCCGTCGCCGACTACGTGCGGGCGCGGCGGGCAGAAATCGAGGCGGCACTCGCCATCCTGCTTCCAGCTCCACCCGACTGCCCCGCTCCCGTGGCCGATGCCATGCGCTACAGCCTGCTGGGCGGCGGCAAGCGGGTGCGGCCGGTCCTGTGTCTCGCCAGCGCCGATGCTGTAGGCGGCCGGACCGCCGCGGTCCTGCAAGCTGCCTGCGCTATCGAGCTGATTCACACCTACTCGCTGATCCACGACGATCTGCCGGCGATGGACGACGATTCGCTGCGCCGCGGCCGTCCGACACTGCACGTCGTCGCGGGCGAAGGGATGGCCATTCTCGCGGGCGACGGCCTGCTCACGGAAGCCTTCCACGCGCTCTCCTCTCTTCCGGGGGATGCCGCCCGCGTGCTTCGCGCGGTCCGCTCGATCGCCTACGCGGCCGGACCGGTGGGCATGGTCGGCGGCCAGGCGATCGATCTCGCGTCGGTGAAACCGGGGCCTCAAGGCCGCACCGCGGCGCTCGACGCCACCGCCCTCGCCACCATGCACGCGAAGAAGACCGGCGCGCTCATCCGCGCGGCCGCCGCGGTGGGGGCCGTGCTCGGCGGCGGCAGCGAAGCCCAGATCGCCGCGATCGACGGCGCCGGGGCCGAGTTCGGCCTGGCCTTCCAGATCGTCGACGACATCCTCGATGTCGAGGGCGAGTCGGCGCAGATCGGCAAGACCCCGGGCAAGGATGCCGCCGCCGGCAAGACCACCTATCCTGCGTTGTACGGGGTCGACCAGTCCCGGGCGATGGCGGAGGCCTGCATCGCTCGCGCGGCCGACGGGCTCGCGTCCGCGGGCATGTCGGGCTCGTGGCTGCTCGGTATCGGGCGATGGATCGTGGAGAGAAGGAACTAGGGCCGGCGCTTCGCGCCGGTGGGGCGGGTGAGGCTGGTGGGGCGGGTAAGAGCTCTTACCCGCCTCACCGACCATAATCATCACGGCCCTACCCGCCCTACCCGCCTGCCATGCCTCGCATCCGGCTCGACCAACTCGTGCTCGATCGCGGGCTCGCGCCCTCGCGTGAGCGCGCCAAGGCTGTCGTGCTCGCCGGGTTGGTGAGCGTGAACGGCGAGGTGGTGGCGAAGGCCGGCACGCTGGTCGATGCGACCGCCGAGATCGCGCTACGCGCGCCGGATCACCCCTACGTCGGACGCGGCGGGCTGAAACTCGCCCACGCGCTCGACACCTTCGGCATCGCGGTCGAGGGGCGCGAGGCGCTCGACATCGGCGCCTCGACCGGCGGGTTCACCGACGTGCTGCTGCAGCGCGGCGCCGTGCGCGTTGTCGCGCTCGACGTCGGCCACGGACAACTCGACTGGCGGCTGCGCAACGACCGGCGGGTCGTGGTGATGGAGCACTTCAACGCGCGCCGTCTCACGCTCGCCGACCTGCCGGGTCCTGCCGACATCGTGGTCATCGACGTGTCGTTCATCTCTCTCCGCCAGATCCTGCCCGCTGTCGCCACGGTCGTCCGCGAGGGCGCCGATA
>DATMDI010000270.1:0-6565 GCA_035557875.1 Vicinamibacterales bacterium | reverse complement strand
CCTGCGCGCCTACGACGCGGCCAGCGGCAAAGTGATCTGGGACGTCGACACCGCGCACGCGTACATGAACACGGTGAACAGGGTACCGGCCAAGGGCGGCGGGATGAACGGTCCGGGCGCCACCGTGGCGGGCGGCATGCTGTTCGTGAACTCGGGGTACGGGTCGATCGGGTTCATGGCCGGCAACGCGATCCTTGCGTTCAGCGTCGACGGCAAATGAAGGCTGAACGTGTGGGTCAGGTAGGTCAGGTGGGTCTGGTAGGGAAAGCGCTCGTTCTTGCCGCGGCAACGAGCGGCTGGCTTGCCGTCGTGGGCGCACAGGCGCAACAGCCAGCGACGCCGCCAGAGGGCGGGCGCGGGCGCATCGGCGGCATTGGCATCGGTGCCTATCCCGTGCGGCCTCCGGGCGATCCCGCGGCGCTCGAGCGCGGCCTGGCACTCTACAAGATCAACTGTGCCTTCTGCCACGGGCAGGACGCGCGCGGCGGCGACGGCGGGCCGAGCCTGCTGCGCTCGGGCGTCGTGCTCGCCGATCAGAACGGCGAGTTGATCGGACCAGTGCTCGAGCAGGGGCGCGGCACGATGCCGAAGTTCGGCTTCAAGCCGGATCAGGTGGCCGACGTCGCCGTGTTCCTGCACTCGTTCCGCGTCGCCGGCTACGACGTCTCGCGCCAGAAGCCGCCGACCATCGTGGTCGGTAACGCCGCGGCGGGCGAGAAGTACTTCAACGAGGCCTGTGGCTCGTGCCACTCCGCATCCGGTGACCTGCGGGGCATTGCCAGCCGCATCGCCGACGAGCGCGTCCTGCAGCAGTCGTGGCTGATGCCCGGCAGCATGACCGGCCGCGGCGCGCCGCCGCCGGCCAAGGCGGCGCCTCCCACCGTCACCGTCACCGAGCCCGGCCAGGCGCCAGTGACCGGCACGCTCGGCCGCATCGACGATTTCGTGGTGTCGCTCACCGCGGCGGACGGCACGTATCGATCGTTCCGCATCACGCCGCGCACGAAAGTCGACGTGAACGATCCGCTGGCGCCGCACAAGGACCTGCTCCGCAAGTACACGGACGCGAACATCCACGACGTCACCGCGTTCCTCGCAACCCTGAAATGACGACGATGGTGCTTCCCCGGATTCTCGCCGCGGGGCTGGTCCTCGCCGCCACCGCTGCGCTCTTTGCCGCCGACGGGCTCGACCCGGCGCAGCTCCTGAAGCCGCTCGGCGACTCGTGGCCGACGTATTCCGGCGACTACTCGGGCCGCCGCTACAGCGCCCTCACCGAGATCAACCAATCGAACGTGAAGCGCCTGGGCCTCGCGTGGACATCGAGGCTGGTGGCCGGACCGGTCCCCGCCGTGCCGGCCACACCGCCCCCGTTCGGCCCCAGACCCGCGTCGACGATCGTCGGCGGCGTCGGCGACAACGACTTCGTGGGCGCCACGGTCGTCAAGGGCGGGGTGCTGATGGTCAACGGCGTGCTCTACGTCACGTCGCCCGACAACGTGTGGGCGCTCGATGCCCAGGACGGCCGCGAGCTGTGGCACTTCTACTGGCGCACGCGCGGCGGGACGCACATCGGCAATCGCGGCGCTGCGATGTGGGGGAACTACCTGTTCTTCGTCACCCCCGACGATTACCTGATTTCGCTCGACGCGCGCACCGGGCAGGAACGCTGGCACAAGGAGATCGCACCCTTCAGCCAGCAGTACTTCCTCACCTCGGCGCCCGTCGTGGTTGGCGACCATGTCGTCGTCGGCACCGGCAACGACCTCGACTCGCCGGGCTACCTGATGGCGTTCGACCCGGAGACCGGTGCCCAGCAGTGGCGGTGGTACGCGGTGCCGATGAACCCCGGCGACGCCGGGCTCGAGACCTGGAAAAACGTCGACGCGGCGCGGAACGGCGGCGGGCATCCGTGGCTGCCGGGCTCCTACGACCCCGACACGCGCCTCTACATCTTCGGCACCGGCAACCCGACGCCGGCCTACACGAGCAGCGCCAGAGGAAACGGCGACAACCTGTTTACCTGCGCCATCGTCGCCGTGCACGTCGACACCGGCAAGATGGCGTGGTACTTCCAGACGTCGCCGCACGATACCCACGACTGGGATTCGGCGCAGACGCCGATCCTGGTGGACGGCACGATCAACGGCAAGCCGCGCAAGCTGGTGGTGACGGCGAGCCGCAACGGCTACTACTTCACGCTCGACCGTCTCACCGGCGAGCGGCTGGTCACGAGCAAGTTCTCCGACACTGCGAACTGGGCCGATGGGCTCAACGACAAGGGGCAGCCGCGCCGCATCCCGGCCAAGGACCATCACGTGGCCGGCGCGCTCGTGTCGTCGAACAACGGCGGCGCCACCAACTGGCCGCCGCAGGCGTTCAGCCCCGACACCGGCCTGCTCTACGTGCCGAGCGCCGAGGCGTATGCGATGTACTACCTCACCGAAACCGATCCGCGCGGCGCGATGGGGCTGGGTGGGAAGGACGAGGTGGGGGTTGCGACCATCGGCAGCTACATCGCCGCGATCGACTACAAGACCGGCCGCACCGTGTGGCGGCACCGTTTCCAGACCACCAGCAGCGCCGGCCGTGCGCCGGGACTGCTGGCGACGGCGGGCAGGCTCCTCTTCGGCGGCGACGTGTCGGGCAACTTCTTTGCGATGGATCCGGCCAACGGCTCGATGCTGTGGCACGCACGCATCGGCACGGTGTCGAACGCGCCGCAGACCTACAAGGTCGGCGGGCGCCAGCACGTTCTGGTGGCCGCGGGGGATGCGCTGTTTTCGTTTGCGCTGTATTGACGTAGGGCGCGATTGACGTAGGGCGGGGCTTTAGCCCCGCCACCCAGGCGGTGCGCGGGGCTCCAGCCCCGCCGGAGGGCTCATGGGATACACGCGACGCGAATTCGGACTGATGACGGTCTCGGGATTGGCACTGTCGGGGCTGGCCCTGCCGGCGCGCGCCCTGGCCGATACCATCGTGGGCGGCGTCCGCATCGGCGTCCAGACCTACTCCTTCCGCGAGCTGGCCCGCACGCCCGGCGGCGACGCCACGGCCGCGATCATCGCGGCGATGACCAATACCGGTCTCACGGAGTGCGAACTCTTCGCGCCGCAGATCGAGCCGGCGAGCGGTCTCGGCCGCGGCGCCACGGCCGACGAGCGGCAGAAAGCCCGCGAGGCCGTGCGGCGCTGGCGGCTCGAGACGCCGCTCGATCACTTCCGCGGCATCCGTAAGCAGTTCGCGTCGGCCGGCCTGTCGATTGCGGCCTACAACACCAGCCCCGATGCGAGCTATACCGACGAGGAGATCGATCGCGGTTTCGAGATCACGAAGGCGCTCGGTGCCGGCTTCATCACCTCGTCCACGACGCTGGCGGTGGCGAAGCGCATCGTGCCGTTCGCGGCGAAACACAAGACAACCGTGGCGATGCACAACCACTCGAACACGAGCGATCCGAACGAGTTCGCCACGCCCGAGAGCTTTGCCGCCGCCTTGAAGATGTCGCCCTACTTCAAGGTCAACCTCGACATCGGGCACTTCACCGCCGCCAACTACGACGCGGTGGCGTACCTGCGCGAGTACCATTCCTACGTCAGCAACCTGCACCTCAAAGATCGGAAGAAGAACCAGGGCGATAACGTTGCGTGGGGCCAGGGCGACACGCCCATCACCCAGGTGCTGCAGCTGCTGAAGAAGGAGAAGTGGCCGGTGCGCGCCTACGTCGAGTACGAGCACAAGGGCGAGGCCGGGGCCGTCGCCGAAGTGCGGACGTGCTTCGACTACGTGAAGCGCGCGCTCGCATGACGCTCGGCACGCGCGCAGGGCTCTCGGCCCTGATGTTCCTGCAGTACTTCGTCTGGGGCGCCTGGTCGGTGACGCTCGGCACCTGGCTCGGCCAGACGCTCCAGTTTTCTGGCGAGCAGATCGGGCTCGCCTCCGGGACCACGGCGCTCGCCGCGATCATTTCGCCGTTCTTCGTCGGGATGGTGGCCGACCGCTTCTTCGCCACCCAGCGTCTGCTGGCGCTGCTGCACGTGGTCGGCGGCGTCATCCTGTTCTACGCCTCCACCCGCTCGACCTTCGGCGCCTTTTACCTGGCGTTGCTGGCCTACGCCCTCTGCTTCATGCCGACGCTGGCGCTGAGCAACGCGATCTCGTTCCGGCAGATGAGCGACCCGGGTGTCGAGTTCCCCCCGATCCGGGTGCTCGGCACCATCGGCTGGATTGTCGCCGGCCTCGTCGTCGGGTCGCTCGGACTCGAGGCCACCGCCATGCCGATGCGGCTTGCCGCCGGGGCCTCGCTCCTGCTCGGCGTGTTCTGCCTGGCGCTCCCGCACACGCCGCCGCAGAACAGCCGCCGTGCGACGCTCGGCGGCGTGCTCGGCCTCGACGCGCTGAAGATGCTGCGCAATCGATCGTTCGCGGTGTTCGTGCTCGGCTCGTTCCTGATCTGCATCCCGCTGCAGTTCTATTACGCCTTCGCCAATCTCTTCCTCAACGAGATCGGCATGGAGAACGCCGCCGGCAAGATGACGCTCGGCCAGATGTCCGAGATCGGCTTCATGCTGGTGATGCCGTGGTTCTTCGCCCGCCTCGGCATCAAGTGGATGCTCCTGGTGGGCATGGCCGCGTGGTCGATTCGGTATCTCTTCTTCGCCTACGGCGATACCAGCAGCCTGGTGTGGATGTTGTACGTCGGCATCTTGCTGCACGGCGTCTGCTACGACTTCTTCTTCGTCACCGGGCAGATCTACGTGGACGAGCGCGCGCCGTCCGACCTGCGCTCGGCGGCGCAGGGGCTGATTGCGTTCGTCACGCTCGGCGTCGGCATGTTCATCGGCTCGTGGGCGTCGGGCCGCGTGGTGGACGCCTACGCTGCCGCGGGCGGCCACCACTGGACCCCCATTTGGGTGATCCCCGCCGCCGGCGCGTTTGTCGTCCTGCTGCTGTTTGCCGCGCTGTTTCGCGATCCGAACGCCCGCGCCTAACAAGTCCTTTACACTCACCCGCGGCGAACCGGACTAAGATCGACCCGGTCTTAGGGAGAGCGGGCCGAATGGGTGTTTCGAAATTGGCGCTGGGTGCCGCGGCCGCTGCCGTGCTGACGCTGAGCGCTTGCGCATCGCAGCCGGAGGAAGGCGCTGCTCCGGGCGCGGGGCGCGGGGGTGGCCGAGGTGGCACCCAGGGACCGGTACCCGTCACGACCGCCACGGTGCTGCAGAAAGCCATGCCGCTGCAGATCAGCATCATCGGTACGGCTGAGCCCGTGTCCACCGTGTCGATTCGCGCACAAATCACCGGCCAGCTGAACTCGGTCAACTTCACCGAGGGCGACGAAGTGACCAAGGGGCAGCAGCTCTTCGCGCTCGATCGGCGGCCGCTCGAGGCGGCGCTCGAACAGGCCCAGGCCAATCTCGCTCGTGACGAGGCGCAGGCCGCCAACGCCGCGGCCATGGCCAAGCGTTATCAGGACCTGGCCGACAAGGGCATCGCTCCGCGCGAGCAGGTGGACACCGCACGGGCGGGCCTGGCTGCGCTGAACGCCACCGTTGCCGCGGATCGCGCCGCGATCGAGAACGCCAAGGTGCAGCTCGAATACGCCACCATTGAGGCGCCGATCTCCGGCCGCACCGGCGCGCTGATGGTGCACGAGGGCAATCTCGTGCGCGCCAACGACGACACGCCGCTCGTCGTGATCAACCAGATCCTGCCGATGCAGGTCGCGTTCTCGATTCCCGAAGCGCGTCTCACGGAGCTCAAACGCTACATGGCGCGCGGGGCGTTGCGTGTGATGGTCAGCCCGCCCAACGACGACGCCGCGCCGGCTGCCGGACGGATTTCGTTCGTGGACAACGCGGTGGACCCGGCGACCGGCACGATCAAGATCAAGGGCACGTTTCCCAACGCCGACCGCCGGCTCTGGCCGGGGCAGTTCGTCAACGTCACGGTGGAACTCGCGACGGAGAAGGACTCCACGGTCGTGTCGACAGCGGCGGTGCAGGCGGGCCAGCAGGGGTCGTTTGTCTTCGTCGTGAAGCCGGATCAGACCGTCGAGCTCCGCAACGTCGTGGTGAACCGGACGGCGGCCGCCGAAACGATCATCGCCTCGGGCCTCCAGCCGGGGGAGACCGTCGTGACGGATGGCCATCTGCGTCTCGTGCCCGGAAGCCGCATCTCCGTGAAAGGGCAGGCGGCCGACTCCACGCGGTCGGGAGACTGAGGGCTAAGGGGATCCCATGAACCTGTCGTCGGTTTTCATCACGCGACCCGTCACGACGACGCTGTTGATGCTGGGCCTCCTCGTGTTCGGCACGCTGGCCTATCAGGATCTGCCGGTGGCGGACCTGCCGAGCGTGGACTTTCCGACCATCCGCGTGTCGGCCTCGCTGCCCGGAGCCAGTCCGGAGACGATGGCCTCCTCAGTCGCGCTTCCGCTCGAGAAGCAGTTCACGTCCATCCCGGGTCTCACCAGCATCAACTCGACCAGTTCACTGGGCGGGACCGACATCACCCTGCAGTTCGACTTGAGCCGGAACATCGACGCCGCGGCGCAGGATGTGCA
>DATMDI010000269.1:0-2079 GCA_035557875.1 Vicinamibacterales bacterium | reverse complement strand
GAAGAACCACCCCGCGCTGAAAGGGCTGAACATCCCGCGCACCGGCCGCAACGGCGCCATCGGCACCCTCGTGACGAAGACGCTCGTCATCGCCGGCGAACCCGGCTTCGGCCCGACCCCGTCGGGCGCCCGCGGCTCGATGCTGCGCGCCTACGACAAGCGCACCGGCGCGGAGGTTGGCGCCGTCTACATGCCCGCACCGCAGTCGGGGTCGCCGATGACCTACCTGCTGAACGGCAAGCAGTACCTGGTGGTCCCCATCAGCGGCGGAAGCTACTCCGGGGAGCTGGTGGCCTTTGCGCTGCCCAACTAGGCGGGTGGGTCAGGTGGGTCAGGCAGGCCGGGTCGGGAGAACACTTCTCGCTTTCGCGACGTTCACCCTGATCGCAGCGGGAACGGCGCGGGGGCAGGCTGATCATGGGGCGCAATACTCGCAGGCCGAGATCGCGGCGGGCTATCGGCTCTACACGTCACAGTGCGTGCAGTGCCATGGCGGCAACGGCGACGGCATCTCTGGCGTCGATCTGCGGCGCGGCGTGTTCCGCCGCGCGACGTCCGACGAGGACCTGGCCCGTGTGATCACCAACGGGGTCGCGGGCGCCGGCATGCCGCCGTTCAAGCTCGAGCCCACCGAACTCACCGGCGTGATCGCGTTCATTCGTGCCGGCTTCGACCAGACCGCATCGGTGCGCGTGGGCGAGCCGGCGCGCGGGCGCGCGGTCTTCGACGGCAAGGGCGACTGCGCCGCGTGTCACCGGGTTGGCGGCCGCGGCGCGCTCACCGCCCCCGACCTGAGCGGCATTGGTCTCACGCGAACCGTCGCCGCGCTGCAGCGATCGCTGCTCGAGCCCACGACCGCCATGGTGCCGGCGAACCGTCCCCTGCGAATCGTCACGAAGAGCGGCGAGACCATCGAGGGACGGCGTCTCAACGAAGACACCTACACCGTGCAACTACTCGACTCACGCGGCCGTCTGCGCTCGCTCGCCAAGAACGAGCTGCGGACGGTCACGTATGCGACCGCGTCCTCGATGCCGTCGTACGCCTCGCGCCTCACCGCCGACGAGATCGCGGATCTCGTCGGCTTTCTCGCCTCGCTGAGGGAGCCATGATGCCCCGCGTGCTCGTCGGTCCGTTGATGGCGCTTGTCCTCCTCCTCGCCGCATCGCCGACGCCGGCGCAGGTGAGCGCCGATCGCCTTCGGCGCGCGGCCGACGAGCCGCAGAACTGGCTCACCTACTCCGGCACCTACGCGAGCCAGCGCCACAGCCTGCTGCGCCAGATCGACGCCGGCAACGTGAAGCACCTCGAGCTCAAGTGGGTGCTCCCCAACCAGGTGTTCGGCGCCTGGCAGTCCACGCCGCTGGTGGTGGACGGCGTGATGTACGTCACGCAGCGGCCGAACGACGTGCTCGCCGTGGACGCCAGGACCGGGCGGGTGTTCTGGCAATACCGCTACACCAACTCACCCAACGCGCGTGTGTGCTGCGGCGCCAACAATCGCGGGCTCGCGATTCTGGGTTCGACCCTCTTCATGGGCACGCTCGACGGCCACCTGATCGCCATCGATGCGGTGGGCGGGCGGCCGCTCTGGAACGTCGCGGTCGGCGATCCGGCCCTGGGCTACTCGCTCACCATGGCGCCGCTCGCGGTCAAGGACAAGATTCTCGTCGGCGTCGGCGGCGGCGAGTACGGCATCCGCGGCTTCATCGCGGCGTACGATCCGAAGACCGGCAAGGAGCTGTGGCGCTTCTACACGATTCCCGGTCCAGGGGAGCCCGGCAACGACACGTGGTCGGGCGACTCGTGGAAGACGGGCGGCGTTGGCGTGTGGAACGCGGGCGCCTACGACCCGGAGACGAACCTGGCGTTTTTCGGCACGGGCAACCCCGCGCCTGACTGGGACGGCCGGTCGCGACTCGGCGACAATCTGTACAGCGACAGCGTCGTCGCGCTCGACACCGACACGGGAAAGCTGAAGTGGCACTACCAGTTCACGCCGCATGACGAGCTCGATTACGACTCGACGCAGGTGCCAGTGCTCGCCGACATCCAGTTCCGCGGCAAGCCTCGCAAGGC
>DATMDI010000268.1:0-7235 GCA_035557875.1 Vicinamibacterales bacterium | reverse complement strand
GAGCTTGTCCACCTCGTCGAGCAGGATGACCGGGTTCATCGTCCCGGCATCGCGCAGCGCCCGGACCAGCCGTCCCGGCAGCGACCCGATGTAGGTGCGGCGGTGGCCGCGGATTTCAGCCTCGTCGCGCACGCCGCCGAGCGACATGCGAACGAACTGCCGTCCGGTGGCCCGCGCGATCGATTCGCCGATTGACGTCTTGCCGGTTCCCGGAGGTCCGATGAGCGTCAGGATCGCACCCGAGCGGCGGTCGTCGGTGAGCCCACGTTCCGCGCGCAGCTTGCGCACCGCCAGATACTCGGTGATGCGCCGCTTCACGTCCTGCAGGCCGGCGTGCTCGGCGTCGAGCACCTCGCGCGCATGCCGCGGGTCGAGCCGCTCTTCCGACCGCTTCGCCCACGGGACCGCGAGCAGCCAGTCGAGATAGGTGCGGATCATCGACGACTCGGCATTCGAGTCGCCGAGCCGCTCGAAGCGCGACAGCTCGCGCTCGGCCTGCTCCTTCACCGTGTCGGGCATGCCGGCGGCGGCGATCTTCTTCCTGTATTCCTCGGCGACCGAGCCTTCGTTCTGCCCCAGCTCCTTGCGAATCGCGTCCATCTGCTGCCGCAGGAAGTAGTCCCGCTGCTGCTTCTGCGCGCCGGATTCGACATCTTCCCGGATGCGCTTGCGCACCTGGAGCTCGGCCAGCCGTTCCTGCTGCAGCCGCAGCGCCATCGTCAGCCGCTCGACGACGTCGAGCGTCTCCAGCAATTCGACCTTCTGTGCGTAGTTGAGATCCGGCGCATAGCCGGCGGTGTCGGCCAACGCGCCTGGCTCGGTAATCGAACGCACGAACGCGCTGATCCGGCCGTCGTCGCCGCGCAGTTCGAGAATTTCCTCGACCACGGCGCGATACTCGCGCTCGAGATCCTTGGTCTGCACGGGCGGCGGCGTCACGTCCTGACGCTCGTCAACCTCGACGCGCAGCACGCCGTCGCGATCCTCCTGCGCCGCGCCCGGCACTGCGCGGTGCAGCGCCACCAAGGAGGCGATGCCGCGGTTCCGGCGCTTGCCGGTTGAAGACACTTCGGCCACGACACCGACCTTGGCGTAGCCGTTGCCATGGCGGGGGACGAGCAGCACGCGCGTCTCGCCGCCGAGATCGACCGGCAGCTGCACCGGCATGCCGGGAAATACCACGACGTCGTCGAGGGGAATGAGTTTGAGGGGTCCCATGTCAGCGAGATTACGCTCAATGGTTGACTATGTCAACTATTGTGACAATCAACTATACTGAGCCGGATGGCGCGCGCAAATCCCGACGCCTGTGCGGCCTGGCACCTGCTGGTGGAGTTCCTGCTGTCGCAGCGGACGCATCTGCCCAACCTGGCCGCCGCGCTCGAGTTGTCGCCGACGCAGTGCCACGTCCTGCACCTCATCGAGCCGGGCCGGCCGATTCCCATGAAGCAGCTGGCCGCGACGCTGGCGTGCGACGCCTCGAACGTCACCGGGCTCGTGGATCGGCTGGAATCGCGCGGCCTGGTCCGCCGGCTGCCGGGGCGGACGGATCGACGGGTGAAGGAGCTCGACCTCACTCCGACCGGGGCGCGGTTGCGGACCGAGTTGATGGCGCGGATGACGTCGCCGCCCGCCTCGCTCGGCCGGCTGTCGGTGCGCGATCAGCGCACGCTCGTGCGTCTGCTCACTCAGCTCCTCGGCGAGTAGCCGCCTACGCCCGCCCGGAGGGCGGGCAATCACATACTGCCTGGCGAGGCGGAGCCTGCATGCTTCACAACCTGCGGCGGAGCGTCGCTAGCCTCACTCGCGCTCGTCCAGCTGGGCGCGCCACACCCGCGCGCCGTCCGAACGGAACGGGCCCTCGTAGACGACGCCGCCAGGGCCCAGCGCGTCGCGCAGCCGCTCAGCCAGTCGCGCCGCGGAGGCCTCGCCTTCGAGGATGCCGTACACGGCCGGGCCCCACGAGCTCTGCCCGACGCCAGGTGTCCCCCACTCGCGCATGCACCGTACGAGGTCGGCTGACGGACCCGGGGCGAACGTCCCGCCCTGGGCCGGCGCCCACCATTCGCCGGTGCGTTCCTGAATTTCGCTCAACGAGGAGCCGAAGGTCGCGATGTCGCCTTCGACCAGCGCCGGCAACAGCCCCATCAGCACCAGGTAGGCGACGCGCTCCACGTCGCCTTCGGGCGGCGATGGCAGCTGCGCCATCGCCTGCGCTTCGGCGGCCCCGCTCACGCCGGCGGGCGCGTCCGGCACCGCGACGACGCAGCGCCACGAGGGCGGGAACGGCAGCCGCGCGAGCAGCGGCGCTGGGTCGCCCTGGCCCACTTTCCGTCCGCCTTCGACCACAAGGCCACCGCCGCCAAATGTCCAGGTCCCGATCGCCGAGCGCTGCGCGCGCCCGACCACGCGGGCCAGTTCCTGCGCATCCGCTTCGACCCCGTGCAGCTCCGTGATCGCCCGGGCCACCGCCAGGGCAAGCTGCGTCCCCGAACCGAGCCCGACGTGGGTGGGCAGTGCGCGGTGGACGCGAAGCCGCGCGCCGCGCGTCAAGCGGTAATGCTGGAGCACCTGCGCGGCGAACGCCGAGGCCCGGGGCGCGTCGTCGCCCTGCACCTCCAGCGCCTCGGCGTCTACCGCCGACACCAGCAGCGTCGGGGCCGGCGCCGCCGCGCCGATGCCGCCAAACCAGCGGCCCAGCGCGCCACGCAGATCCAGGACGCCGAAGTGCAGCCGGGCGGGCGCCTCCACGAACACCGCCTCTTCGATCCGGCGGTTCATGCGGGCGAGGGCTCCGTACGATCGCGCGCGGAGGCCGCCGCGACAAAGGCGGTGAGCAGCGCCATCGCTTCCTGCTCGTCAGGCCCCGCGGTCTTGTCCACGATCACGCGCAGCCGATCGAACTCACCGGCGATGAACTCGCGCGGCAGCAGGTGCAGCCGCGTGGCGTAGATGGCGGCTTCGAGCACGGCGTGGCGGGCGCGGTTGAAGCCGATGAACTCGCGCTGGACCCCGCGGTGGACCACCGTGGTGTCGATGCGCGACCGCGGCGGCGTGCTGTCGATGCTGCGCACTTCGACCTCGCGCCACGAGCAGCAGTCGGCCAGCCGCACGCCCTGGACGACGGCCGCCGTCACCGTCGGATACACGGGATTGGAGATCGCCGCGCGCGCGAAGATCCGAACGTCGTCCACCAGATTGACGACCGCGGTGCGCGACGCCGACACATTGCGGTAGGTCGCGGTGTCGAGGAACGGCTTCAGCACGATCTGCTCGTCGCCCCACTCGACCCCCATCGGCGCGCAGTTCACCGTGCCGTCGGGAGCCACGGTCGTCACGATCGACTCGACGATCATCGCGCGAGCTACCGCACCTGCTCGACCGGCGGCGGCACGAAGGGGACGCGCTCGTCGTCGGGGATGCCCCATACCGGCCGGCCGAGGTCGTCGCGGGCGCCGTCGGCGCGCGGCGGCAGGTCGTCGAGGCGCGCGCCGGCGCCATGGAGGAAGCGCTCGATGAGGGCGTAGCCGTGGTGCGTGGCGGCCGATTCGGGATGGAACTGCACGCCCACCACCGGATGCTCGCGATGCACGACCGCCATGATCTCGCCGTCGTCGAGGGCGCGGGCCACCACCCGCAGCGACGGCGGCAGGCTGCCCGGCGCGATCACCAGCGAGTGATAGCGCGCGACGCGCAGCGGCGAAGGCACGCCGGCGAAGATGCCCGACCCGTCGTGCTCGATGCGCGACGTCTTGCCGTGCATGGGCCGGCCGGCGCGCACCACGTCACCGCCGTAGGCCTCGGCGATGCACTGATGGCCCAGGCACACGCCCAGGATCGGCGTTGCCGGCCCGAAGCGGCGCACCACCTCGGTGGAGATGCCGGCTTCGTGCGGCGTGCACGGCCCGGGCGAGATGATGATGTGGCTGGGGGCCAGCGCCTCCACGTCGTCGAGGGTCATCTCGTCGCTGCGGCGCACCACCGCCTCGGCGCCACGCTCGCGCACGTAGCGGGCGAGGTTGTAGACGAACGAGTCGCGGTTGTCGAGAACGAGGATCATCTCAAGTTGCCGGGCGGAGTTTCAGCCCACCGTTGCACGGCGGTCAGCCCCGTTGCTCGGCGGCCAGCGCATCGATCGTGGCCCTGACCTTGTCGAGCGTCTCGCGGTACTCCTGCTCAGGGTCCGAATCGGCCACGATCCCGCCCCCCGCACTGAAGTATATGCGGCCGTCGCGGACCACCGCAGTGCGGATGGCGATGCTGGTGTCCATCTCGCCGGTGGTGCTCCAGTAGCCGAGCGAGCCGCAGTACACGCCCCGCCTCGACGGCTCCAGCTCGGCGATGATCTCCATCGCCCTGAGCTTGGGCGCGCCCGTGATCGAACCGCCGGGAAACGCGGCGCGCAGCAGGTCGAACGCGTCGTATCCGGGTCCGAGCTGCCCGACCACGGTCGAGACCAGGTGATGCACCGTCGCATAGCGCTCGAGCGCAAAGAGCTCGGAAGCGCGCACCGATCCGGGCGCGCAGACACGCGAAAGATCGTTGCGCATCAGGTCCACGATCATCAGGTTCTCGGCGCGATCCTTCGCGCTCTCGGTGAGTGCCTGGCCCAGCGCGGCGTCGTGCTCCGGCCCGAACCCGCGCGCGCGCGTGCCCTTGATGGGACGGGTCTCGACCTGGCCGCTCGCGCTCACGCGCAGGAACCGCTCGGGCGACGTGCTCAGCACGGCAGCACCCGGCAGGTCGAAGAACGCGCCGAACGGCGCCGGGTTCATCGCCCGGAGCGCACGATAGAACGCCCACGGCTCCTGCGTCAGCGGCGCTTCGAACCGCTGCGACAGGTTGGCCTGGAAGATGTCGCCGGCGTAGATGTATTCACGCACGCGCGACACCGCCTCGAGGTAGGCGGGCCGCGTGAACGACGAGCGCAGCGCCAGGCCGTCCCACCACCCGCCGTCGACCGAATAGGAGGGTGGTGTTTCTACAGGCGGGTCTGAAGACCCGCAGCCACGGACGTCGTCACGTAGCGGGCGGTCTTCAGACCGCCCGGCCTCCAGGCGCGCCTTCACCTCCGCGGCGCGGGATGCTGCACGCGCCGCGCGACTCGTGCCCGTCTCTGGCATCCCGGTGGAGATCAGCCATGCCTTCTGCGCCAGGTGATCCCACGCCAGCACCCAGTCGTAGAGCCCGATGACGACATCATCGAGCGCGAGGTCGTCGTACCGCGGCGACGGCAGGCGCTCGAGCGTCAGCCCCCAGTCGTAGCCGATATAGCCAGCCGCGCCACCCTGGAACGGCGGCAAACCGTCGACAGGATCGGCGCGCTGGGGAGCGAGCAGGTCGCGGACAGCGGTCAGGGCGTCGACGTTCTGCACGCGGGTCTGCAGGCCGGTCTGAAGACCGGCCTCTACAGCCGTACGGCCCTGCCGGCTGCGCACGATCGCCACCGGATCGGCCATCACGAACGAGTAGCGGTTCAGTCGCGAACCTGGCGCCGCGCTGTCGAGGAACAGACGGTGCGGCAGGGCGTCCAGCGATTCGAAGCACTGCAACGGATCCGGAACCGGTTGGAGCTCTTCGACGATCGGCGTCATCAGGTCATTCCACCGGCGCCCCGGCGCCGTGCGGCCGCGCCGGTTGCGTCAAGCGGACGTGCTCGGACCTGGCGTCGTCGGCGGGCGTGAGATAGCCCCACGACAGCGCGCCTTCCTGACGATAGGTCTTGCCCAGGGTCATCGCCAGGCTCGCGCGAGCCAGTTCCTTGCCCAGGTAAAAGGCGTGCGTCGGCTCGCGCACGTCGAGCTGCGCGAAGATCTCCTGGATGTTGGTCCCGCGCACGAACCGTTCGGCATTGAAGACCGTGATGGCATCGCGGTCGGCGAAGATGCGGTAGTTGGGATCGGTGATGCGGGCCTGGAGTGCCCGCAGTTCGGCCTCGGTGTAGGTGAGCACCGCCGGATCCTTCACCGTCACCAGCCGATCGTCCACGTTCTTGGGAATCGTCTTGCCGCTCACCGCGTAGTGCATCAGCCGGCGCGCCACGTCGATCTCGCGCACCGATCCGCGCGCCCACGGGATCACCTCGGTCGTGAGGACGCTGCGCACACCCAGCTCCTGGCAGATGGCGATCAGCATGGCGTTGACGCCGGTCGAGTCCGCTGCCGTGAGCTCGGTCAGGTTGCCGACGCCCATGAGCATCTCGGCGTCCGGATAGCGGCGGCGCACCTCCGCGTAGCGCTCCAGCGAGGCCATGAATCCGTGGCCGATCGGCTCGAGAATCGGGTCGATGAGAAACGGTACGCCCGACGCGTCGAGCGCCGCGAGTGTGGGGTCGAGGGTGTCCAGCGAGCCGCCGAGCTCGGGCACCGCGACGACACGCGCGCCGCTGCCGGCCAGATCGGGAATGACCTCGAGGTTCGAGCGGTTCACGCTTAGCACCAGCTCGGCGCCGGCGCCGACCGCAGTGCGGATCTCCTGCGCATCGAAAGAGTCGATGCTCACGCGCATCCCGGATCCCACCAGCTCGCGCACGACGTCGGCCAGATCGGGGAATGAACGGCCGGGTGTGCACCCGATGTCGATGACGTCGGCCCCGGCCGCCCGGAATCCGTCGGCCGCCGCCCGCAGCTCGCGCCGCGACAGCCGCGGCGCGTTGTTGATCTCGGCCAGGATCTCGATGTCGTAGTCGCCGTAGTCGCGCGCCGAGGCGACGCGGCCGAAGTGCGTGGGAATCTCGCGCAGGTCCTTCGGCCCCTTCTCCACCGGCACGCCCACTTTGCTGGCCAACGCTGCGGGATCGCCCTCACACAGTCCGGGAATCAGGATCAGATCCGTGTCCGGCGGCACGGTCAGCGTGCGGCCGATCCACTCCGTCGTCATGAGCGCGGCCACCGTAATCTTGAGCACCGCGACGTCGTAGGCAAAAGGCGGCGCCATCTCGGCGAGCACGCGCCGCAGTGCCGGCTCGGCCAGTGAGCCGGTCACGAACGACACCCGGCGCGCGGTCGTGAGGCGCGCGCCTGGTGCGGGGGCCTCGCTCATCAGCGCGGATCGCCGCCGCGCACCCACTTGCCCTGGGTGCCGCGCAGCGCGCTGCCCTCTGCCGGCCGCCACAGCGCGGCCTCCTCGATGCGGCGCGCCAGCTCGAAGTCTTTGTCGGTGATGCCGCCGGCGCTGTGGGTCGCGAGCTTCACCGTGATCCGGCCCCAGGTCACCGACAGATCCGGATGATGGTC
>DATMDI010000267.1:0-7590 GCA_035557875.1 Vicinamibacterales bacterium | reverse complement strand
ACCGACCGCTCGCCGCGCGTGCTGCGCAGCCTGCAGTCGCTCTTCGACAACGGCCGCCTGGGCGGCACCGGCTACGTGTCGATCCTGCCGGTCGACCAGGGCATCGAGCACTCGGCGGGCTCGTCGTTTGCACCCAACCCGGCCTATTTCGATCCCGAGAACATCGTGAAGCTCGCGCTCGAGGGCGGGTGCAACGCCGTGGCCTCCACGCTGGGCGTGCTCGGGGCGGTGGCGCGGAAGTACGCGCACAAGATCCCGTTCATGGTGAAGCTCAATCACAACGAGTTCCTGTCCTACCCGAACACCTACGATCAGATCCGCTTTGCCAGCGTGAAGCAGGCGTCCGACATGGGCGCGATCGGCGTCGGCGCCACGATCTACTTCGGGTCGGAGGAGTCGAAGCGGCAGATCGTCGAAGTGGCGGAGCTGTTTCAACAGGCGCACGAGCTGGGGCTGTTCACCGTGCTGTGGTGCTACACGCGGAACCCCGCGTTCAAGACCAAGGACGTGGACTACCACCTCTCGGCCGACCTCACCGGCCAGGCCAATCACCTGGGCGTGACGATCGAGGCGGACATCATCAAGCAGAAGATGCCGGAGAACAACGGCGGCTACAACGCGGTCAACTTCGGCAAGACCAGCAAGCTGGTCTACTCGCAGCTGACGACCGACAACCCGATCGATCTGACCCGCTACCAGCTCGCCAACTGCTACATGGGGCGCATGGGGCTCATCAACTCCGGCGGCGCGTCGTCGGGTGAGGGCGACCTCAAGGAAGCGGTGAAGACGGCGGTCATCAACAAGCGCGCCGGCGGCATGGGCCTGATCTCGGGCCGCAAGGCGTTCCAGCGGCCGATGAAGGACGGCGCGGCGCTGCTCAACGCCATCCAGGACGTCTACCTGTCGAAGGACGTCACCGTCGCCTAGTCGTGGGGGCCGCCTTCAGGCGGCCCAGGGCCGGCTAAAGCCGGCCCCCACGTTTTGACCGCCGGGCCGGCTGAAGCCGGCCCCTACATCTGCGCTGCAATCTCATCCAGCATCGTGGCGAGCGCGTCAGGCGCCGTGATGTGCGGGTTGTGGCTCGTGTCGATCTCCAGACACTGCCAGCCGGGCTCGGCGCGCGCGCGCTCCGCGAACTGCCGGAACACGTCTCCCGGGCGCGGCCGCAGGCAGTAGATGTACGTCCGCGGGAGGCGTTCCACGGCGCCGGTCAGGCGAATCGGCTGCTCGCCGGTCTTCGCCGGCTGCGGCCTGCGGCGGGGGCTCATCCACGCCACGTCCTCCTCCGGAGTGTCTGGCGGCAGGGGATTCGGCGGCAGGCGCCAGCCGTCGCCGTTCAGTACCGCCGACCGGATACGCTCCCGCATTTCCGGCGGGTGCAGATCCAGGGCCGACTGGCCGTCGCGCGGCACGAAGGCGTCCAGGTAGACGAGCCGCTTGATCCGGGCCGCTTCGCGGTCGGCAACGCCGGTGGCCACCATCCCACCGTAGCTGTGACCGACCAGGATGATGTCGCGCAGGTCTTCCATGACGAGCAGCGCGCACACGTCCTCGATGTGGGTGTCGAGATTGACGTCAGGACTGGCAAGATGTGCCCGCTCGCCGAGCCCCGTGTAGGTGGGCGTCCAGAGCTCGTGTCCCCGCTCGCGCAGCCGGGGCCGCATCTTCTTCCACGCCCATGCCGCCGACCAGGCGCCGTGCGCCACGACGAACGTTGCCATCAGCGTTCGAGCTCCGCGCCCTCGACCCGCGACGCCAGGTACTCGCGCAGCGCATCGTTCGTACTGGGGAACGCGAGCTCGCTCCACGGGATCTCGTGCGGCTCGAAGAACCGGGCTTCGAGGCACTCGTCGTCGGTGCAGAGCGAGCCGCCGAGAATCGACGCCGCGTAGACGATGATCACCGGGGAGCGGCCTGGGTATGAGTACACGTTGATCAGGTGGTCGAGCCTGACTTGCAGGCCCGCCTCCTCGCGTGCCTCGCGCACGGCCGCGTCCACGACCAGCTCGCCGCGGTCCACGTAGCCGCCGGGGTATACCCACTTGCCGTAGCCGGGCTCGATCGCCCGCCGCACCAGCACGATCCGCTGCTGCTCGTCGCGGATGATCGTGCCCACTGCCACCTTCGGGTCCAGGTAGAAGACGAAACCGCAGCGCACGCACACCAGCCGCTCCGGCTCGCTCTGTTTCAGCGAACGCGGCTCGAGGTCGCCGCCACACATCGGGCAGAAGCTGTAGGGACGTTCGTCGTGGGGATGCATGGCCGCGCGGCCTATAATCTTCCCTCATGTCGATTCTGAAAGTCGCGCGGATGGGGCATCCCGTGCTGCGCCAGCGCGCCCGGCCGATCAGCCTCGCGGATCTCCGCGATCCGATGATGCAGACGCTCATCAACGACATGATCGACACCATGCACGAGTACAGCGGCGTGGGGCTGGCGGCGCCGCAGATTCACGAGGACCTGCGGCTGTTCGTCGCGCTCCTCGACGACGACCCGGACGGCGACAGCAACGAGATCGTCGTGGTCAACCCCGAGATCGTGCCGGTTTCGGACACCAAAGCTGAAGGGTGGGAAGGCTGTCTCAGCATTCCCGACATTCGCGGCAGGGTGCCGCGCTACACCGAGATCGTCCTGCGCGGGCTCGACCGGACCGGCAAGAAGGTCGAGCTGGAGCTGAAAGGCTTCCCGGCCCGCGTCGCACAGCATGAAACCGATCATCTGGACGGCGTCCTGTTCTTCGACCGGATGACGTCGATGGAGTCGCTCACGTATCTCGACGAGTACTCGCGCTACCACACGAAGGGCGAGGACGGCGACAAGGACCGGGAATAATGGCCGGTACCGCGACCATCGACAGCGGCGCGCCGCTCGTCACGCTGCGCACCGCGCCGACGGTGCCGTTCGACGGCGCCATCGCCGCGGCCCGGACCTGCTATTCGCCGCGCGTCATCGCCACGAGCGAAGTGACCCCGGGCCAGCGCGACCTGATTGGCGCGCTCACCTTCGACGCCGGGCACCACACCGTCTACCAGCACGCCCACTTCGAGTTCGGGCTCGAGAACATCTCGAGGCAGTTCGTCTGGAGCTTCCTGCACTCCTACCCGTTCTACAACTCCGAGCAGTCGAGCCAGCGCTACGTGAAGCTGCGCGAGCCGCGCGCGTTCGTGCCGCCGATCGCCGGCGAGGCGCGCGACGTCTACGAGCAGGCGGTGCTGAAGGCGTGGGACCGCTACGCGGAGCTCTCGGCGCTGCTCAAGGACGACACCTTCGGCATTCTCAAGGAGTTGCGCTACGTCCGTCCGACGACCAACCCCGAGCGGTTGAAGCAGATCGAGAAGGACGCCGAGAAGCGGGCGATCGAGACCGCGCGCTACGTCATCCCGATCGGCGCCTTCACGTCGATGGTCCACACCGTGTCGGGCATCGTGCTGCACCGCCTGCAGCGCATGATGCACACGGGCGACGCTCCCTACGAAACGCGCGTCGTCATCTCGGAGATGGTGCGGCTGGTCAAGGAATGGGACCCGTTCTTCTTCGAGAAGATCGGGGCCGGAGTCATCGAGCCCGGCGACGTCACCGAAGCGGCGTTCCCCCGGCCGCGGAGCGGCGGCGACTGTTACGCCGCCGAATTCGACGCGCGGCTGAACGGCCGCTGGTCGCGGCTGCGTGACGCGTCGCCCGACGCCGAGGAGATCGTCGCCGAGTCGGTGCGTTCGGTGTTCGGCCTCACCGCCGGCGAGATGAGCGACGACGAGGCGCTCGACCGGGTGATGAACCCGGCGCGCAACCGCTACCGGCTCGACATCTTGAACGTCTCGTACCACTCGCCGCTGATGCGGGCGCTGCACCACGCCACCTACGTGTTCGAGAAGCGCCTCAGCCACACCGCCGATTCGCAGGATCAGCGCCATCGCATGGTGCCGGCCTCGCGGCCGCTGCTGACGTTTGCCGACACGGCGCGGCCCGACTACATCACCCCGCGGCTGATCGCCGCCAACCCGCGCGCCAACGCGGTGTATCAGGAATCGATGGCGGAAGCGTGGGCGGCGAAGAACCGGCTGCTGGAGCTCGGCGTGCCGCTCGAGTTCGCGCTCTACATCCTGCCCAACGCCAAGACGCTGCGCTTCGTCGAGTCGGGGTCGCTCCTGGCGCTGCTGCACAAGTGGACGCTGCGCACCTGTTTCAACGCACAGGAAGAGATCTATCTCGCCTCGATGGACGAGCTCGAGCAGGTGCGGGCCGCGCACCCGCGTATCGGCCGTCACATCGGGCCGCCGTGCGTCATCCGCAACGGGCTCATCTCGCCCCGCTGCACCGAGGGAACGCACTTCTGCGGCGTGCCGGTGTGGAAGGATTTTCCCGCCGCCGTTCGCCGGCTCTGACGCCACGCAGCGCCGCGCGATGCTGATCGCTGCCTGGCTGGTGCACCTCTACACCGCGAGCGGCTTCGTTCTCGCGTTTCTCGCGGCCCAGGCCGCCATCGAACACGACTTTCGCTCCGCCTTCCTGTATCTGTTCGCCCAGGTGCTCGTGGATGCCACCGATGGGCTGCTGGCACGGGCCGTGCGCGTCTCCGAGCGGTTGCCGTGGTTCAGCGGCTCGAAGCTCGACGATCTGGTGGACTACCTCACCTACGTGTTCGTGCCGGCGCTGATCGTCTCGCGTGCCCTGCTCGTGGTGGATCCGTGGACCACCGTCGTGCCGGCGGCCATGCTGCTGTCGAGCGGCTACGGTTTCAGCAACGTGAACGCGAAGACGAGCGACCACTTTTTCATCGGCTTCCCGTCGTATTGGAACATCGTGGTGGCCTATCTGTTCGTTCTCCAGCTGTCGCCCGACGTCAACGCGGTTATCCTCCTCGGTCTCGCAGTGATGGTGTTCGTGCCGATCCGCTACATCTACCCATCGAGGACGACGATCCTGCCGCGCACCACAAACCTGCTGGGCGTGGTGTGGGGTGCGATCGGGATCGCGATCTTGTGGCAGTACCCGCGGGTGTCGCGTCCGCTCGTGCTCGCCTCGCTGGCGTTCCCGGTCTACTACTTCGTGCTCTCGTTCGTTGCTCACGCACGAACACCCCGGGCCACGGAGCCGCCCGCGCGGAGCGCGGGCCAGAGATACCGCCCTAGCGAGGCGGAGCCCGGACGATCCGAGGCGGAGCCTCGCTAGCCCATGGAGCCGATCGCGATCCACGCCCACAACCCCGGGCCGATGACGGGCGACGGCAACTGGGCCTGGCTGCTTCGCGGCCGTGTCCCCACGCTCATCGACGCCGGCACCGGCGACGGCCGCTTTCTGGATGGCGTCGCCGCGGCGCTCGCCGGCGAACGGCTGGCGCAGGTGCTGGTGACCCACGCGCACGGCGACCATGCATCTGGAGCGGCGGCGCTGGCCGAGCGGTGTCCCGGCGTCAGGTTCCGCAAGATGCCCTGGCCGGGGCGCGATGCCAAATGGCCGGTCGATTGGGATCCGATCGTGCCGGGCGAGCTCATTTCGGCCGGCGACGGAATGCTCGAGGCCGTGCACACGCCGGGGCACGCGCCCGATCACCTGTGCTTCTGGGACAGCGCGAGCCGGTCGCTCTACTGCGGCGATCTGGCGCAGCGGGGCGCCACGATCTGGATCCCGTTCGATCTGCGCGGCGACCTCGCGGACTACCTCGCCTCGATCGATCGTGTCCTCGCCCTCGGGCCGGCCAGGTTGCTGCCGGCTCACGGCGACGTGATCGACGACCCTGGGCTGCTGCTGCGCCGCTACGTCGAGCATCGGCTGGCGCGCGAGCGGCAGATCGTCGACGCGATGCGCGAGGGGGCGAGCACCGCCGACGACATCACGGCGCGCGTCTACCGGGTGCTCCCGGAGTCGATGCTGCCGATGGCCCGGCAAGGCGTGCTGTCGCACCTGGTCAAACTCGAGCGAGACGGCCGCGCCCGCCGCGACGGCGAGGCGTGGCATATCATGAGCCCATGAATCAGGTAGTCGATTTCATCAACGTCAATCGCGACCGCTACGTGGACGAGCTGAAGCAGTACCTGGCGATTCCAAGCATTTCGGCGCTGCCGGAACACGCAGGCGACGTCCGCCGCGCGGCCGAGTGGACCGCCGACTCGTGCCGCGCCGCCGGCCTCGAGAACGTGAAGCTGATCGAGACGCCCGGCAATCCGGTGGTCTACGGCGACTGGCTCCACGCGCCCGGCAAGCCGACGGTCCTCTTTTACGGCCACTACGACGTGCAGCCGGTAGACCCGGTGAACCTGTGGACCAGCCCGCCCTTCGAGGCGACGGTGCGCGACGGCGAGATCTACGCTCGCGGCGCCGCCGACGACAAGGGCCAGGTGTTCATGCACATCAAGGCGATCGAGGCGCACCTGAAGAACAACGGCAGCCTTCCGATCAACATGAAGTTCTTCATCGAGGGCGAAGAGGAAGTTGGTAGCGCGCACCTCGACGAGTTCGTACGCGGGCACAAGCAGGAGCTCGGGGCCGACGTCGTCGTGATTTCCGACTCGCCCATGTTCGACCGCGGCATCCCGTCGATCTGCTACGGGCTGCGCGGCCTCGCCTATTTCCAGATCGACCTGCGCGGCACCAGGAGCGACCTGCACTCGGGGTCGTTCGGCGGCGCCGTGGCCAACCCCGCGTTCGTGCTGGCCCAGGTGCTGGCGCAGATGAAGGACCGCAGCGGCCGCATCAAGATTCCCGGCTTCTACGACGACGTCCGGCCGCTCAGCGACGCCGAGCGCGCGGAGTGGAAGAAGCTGCCGTTCAACGAGACCAAGTACCGAAAGGAGCTCGGCGCGCCGCGCCTGTTCGGCGAGACGGGCTACAGCACGCTCGAACGCGTCTGGGCGAGGCCGACGTTCGAGGTCAATGGACTGCTGTCCGGGTTCACCGGCGAGGGTGCCAAGACCGTGCTGCCGGCGACGGCGATGGCCAAGGTGAGCATGCGTCTCGTGCCCGACCAGCACCCCGACAAGGTCGCGCAGCTCTTCGAGGCATATTTGAAGAAGGTGACGCCGAAGACCGTCGAACTGAAGCTGACGCGCATGCACGGCGGCAAGCCGTGGATGACCGAGTTCGACAACAAGTACGTGCGCGCGGCAGGGAAGGCGATCGAGCGCGGCTTCGGCCAGGCGCCGGTGTTCAACCGCGAAGGCGGATCGATTCCGGTGGTGTCGACCTTTCAGCAGGAGCTCGGTCTACCGAGCGTGCTGTTCGGCGTCGGGCTGCCCGACGAGAACGCGCACGCGCCCGACGAGAAGCTCGATCTCGGCAACTTCCACAACGGCATCATCGCGTCGGCGTTCCTCTACGACGAGATCGCCAACCTGGAATGAACGCGGTCGGTCTAAAGACCGACCGCTACCAGCCTATTTCCGACGGCCGCCGTGCTGCGGGCCGCGGCCGTGCTTCCCGTTCTTGTACGAGCCGTTGTGGCGCCCGTTGTCGTGACGGCCCTGCACCACGACCACGCCGCCGCGATAGGCCGGCCCGTAATACGCAGGCCGGTAGTAGGCCGGTCGATACGGCGCTCCATACACGGGCCGGTAGGCACCGTAGTAGACCGGCGGGTAATAGACCGGCGCCGCG
>DATMDI010000266.1:0-3224 GCA_035557875.1 Vicinamibacterales bacterium | reverse complement strand
CGGTTCGTTCCTCGAGCATCTCGGCAGGGCCATCTACACCGGGGTCTACCAGCCCGGGTCGCCGCTGGCCGATGCCGCCGGCTTCCGCACGGACGTGGTTCGCGAAGTGAAGGAGCTCGGCGTTCCGATCGTCCGCTACCCGGGCGGCAACTTCGTCTCCGGCTACAACTGGCTCGACGGCGTGGGCCCCAAGGCGCAGCGCCCGACGGTGCTCGAGCGCGCGTGGAACTCGATGGAGACGAACCAGTTCGGCACCAACGAGTTCGTCGACTGGTGCCGGCTGGTTGGGGCCGAGCCGCTCCTCGGGATGAACTTCGGCACGGGCAGCGCGGAGATGGCCGTGGCCTACACCGAGTACTGCAATCTCGAGCGCGGCACGAAGTGGAGCGACCTGCGGCGCTCGCACGGCTACGAGAAGCCGCACGACGTGCGCTACTGGTGCCTGGGCAACGAGATGGACGGGCCGTGGCAGATCGGCCAGATGCAGTCCCGCGAGTACGGGCGCAAGGCGCGCGACGCCGCGCAGCAGATGCGCGTCGTCGACCGCGGGCTGCAGCTGATCGCGTGCGGCTCGAGCGGCACGTTCATGCCCCAGTACTTGATCTGGGACCGCGAAGTCCTCGAGGAGTGCTTCGACCAGGTGGACGGCATCTCGCTGCACGCCTACTACGGCAATACCACGGCGCTCACCGGCAACAGCACCGAGCGGTTCCTGGCGATGAACCTCGACATGGACCGCCAGATTCGGGAGGTGGCCGCGGTCTGCGACTACGTGCAGGGGCTGCGCCGATCGAGCAAGCGCCTGTGGTTGTCGTTCGACGAATGGAACGTCTGGTACCGGGCGCGCAGCGGCGACGCCACGAACGGGCGCCGGCAGTTCGCGCCGAAGCTGCTCGAAGAGGTCTACAACCTCGAAGACGGGCTGCTCGTTGGCGGCTTCGTGAATACGCTCCTGCGCAACGCCGACCGCGTCCGGGTGGGCTGCATGGCGCAGCTGGTCAACGTGATTGCGCCGCTCGTGACCAACGACACCGGCGTGCTGCGGCAGAGCACCTATTACCCGTATGCCTGGGCGCTGCGCTATGCGCGCGGCCGGGTGCTCGACCTCCGCGTCGACTCCGAGACCTACCCGATCCGAGCCGCGGGGCTGCAGGCCGACTTCGCCCGCAACGACCAGGTGCCGTTCGTGGACGTGGTCGCCACCCTCGACGCGCAGAACGGGCAGGCGTGCGTTCTGATGCTCAACCGGGACCTCCAGGGCGAGCGCGAGATCGCGCTCGAATGGCGCGACGTCACCCCCACGCGGGTGCTGGCCTGCGAGACGCTGACCGGGACGGACCTGAAGGCGTTCAACAGCTTCGAGCAGCCGAGACGCGTCGCGCCGCAGCGGCTCGACGCGCCAGCGGCGGGCGCGCGCATGACGTTCAAGCTGCCGCCGCGTTCGTACACGGTGGCGCAGCTCGCCGCCACGTCGTGACCGCCGCCCGTGACGGTTCCAGGACGGTGCGCCGCCAAGCGCGCGAGGAAGCGGCTGTTGCGGTGAAGATAGGCCTCAGCGAGACCGTCCGAACAGCTCGCCCCCGTCGATCACGGTATCAATCTGCCTCGAACATATGGGCCTGGTACGGGAAGCCGTTCATCGCCAGGCGGCACGAGCGCAGCCCTTCCTGGCCACCGAAGCTCGCCAGGTGCCACGTCTGCCGCGGGACATACACGACGTCGCCTTCGTCGGCTTCGAACTGCTCGAGCCCCTCGATGTTGTAACGGATCTTGCCGAGCATCACGAGCCAGAACTCGCCGCCTTCTTCGTGGTAGTGCCCCTTGTTGCCCGGCTGCGGCTTCTGATACGGACCCATGATGATGTTGGCGAAGCTGCGGTCGTCGCTCACGAACGCGCCGCCACGCTCCTGCCCCGCCACCACCTGGTTGAAATCCACCACGGGACGGTTCTGCGGATCGAGCACTCCCCTCCCGCCCTGCAGGCGCGTCTTGACGTACTCGAAGCCGGCCACCGGCACCGGCGTCTCGTCCAGCGGATACAGCTTCCGCGCGCGCGTGACGTTCACCTCGAAGCGCAGCGCCGGCTCGACCCCGACGTTCTCGATCTGATAGAGCGTGCGATACGGCACCTGCACCATCACGCCCTTGGTGGCGACGACGGGCTCGCGGCCGTCGACGGTGAACTTGAGCGAGCCGGACTGCACGATCCACCACTCGCGCGTGTCGCCGTTCATGCGCCGCGGCGTCTGCTTCCCCGGTCCCAGCGAGATCCACTGCGCCAACAGGCTCTCGTCGTCCACGATCGTCTCGGCCCAGTCCGCCTGGGCGTGGTGCCGCACCAGCACGTCTTTGAGCTTCGTGTGCGGCTTGTGGACGCCGGTCCATCCGGCCGATTTGGCCTTGGGCGACATCACGATCGGATCCGGCTCCCGCTGCGCCGGAGGCCGGCCTGCCGCTCCGGTCGGCGCCTGCCCCGCAGGCTGGAGGCCTGCCATGGCTACGAACGCGGCCAACCCGGTGACCCAGCCTCTCCAACTGCTATGGCGCGGTTGCGGTCGATCCATGTCGGACCTCCTGATCCGTTACGGCAGCGCGTAGGCCAGAAGTTCGGCCCCGTCGTTGCCGCTGACGGCGAGCACGATGAACTGCTTGCCGTTGACCTGATACGTCATCGGCGATCCCGTCTGCTTGGCCGGCATCTCCACCGTGCCGGCGTCGGCGCCGCTCTGCTTGTCGTAGGCGCGCAGCAGCGCCACGCGCTTGCCCGCCTCGTTCGTGTGCACGCCAGCCTCGCCCGCGATGAGCAGGCTCTTGGTCGTCAGCACGCCGATGAACGAGCGGCCCGGCTGTCCCAGTCGCGTGGACAGCGACACGCCCTTGAGCGCGGGGTGATTCTTGATGTCGTCCGGCGTGGAGCCGTGCGGCTTCTGCCACGCGATCTCACCGGTGTTCATGTCATAGGCGGTGATCCGATCGTACGGCGGCTTGATGAGCGGCAACCCTTGCACGTTGGCGCCGCCGCGCCCGATGCCGCCCGCACGCCCGCCAGGCGCTCCACCTGCTCCTGCTCCGCCAGCGCCGGCTGCCCGAGCGCCGCCCCCTCCCGCGCGCGCCTGCCCCGCGACATATCCCATGTCGGACTGGGCGGGATTGGCCTGCACGAGCCCGCTGACGTAGATGGCGCTGTGCGAGTGGATGAACAGGAAGTTGTTCTCGGGGTCCAG
>DATMDI010000265.1:0-5649 GCA_035557875.1 Vicinamibacterales bacterium | reverse complement strand
GTGATAGTGCCCCTTGTTGCCCGGCTGCGGCGCCTGATAGCGCCCCATGATGATGTTCGCGAAGCTTCGATCGTCGGTGACGAACGCGCCACCGCGCTCCGCGCCGGCCACCACCTTGTTGAAGTCCACCACCGGCCGGTTCTGCGGATCGAGCACGCCGCGCCCGCCGGTCACGCGCGTCGGGACGTACTCGAAGCCCGGCACCGCCGCCGGTGTCTCGTCCATCGGATACAGCTTGCGCGCGCGGGTCACGTTCACTTCGAAGCGGAGCGCCGGCCCGGCGCCGACGTTCTCGATCTGATAGAAGGTGCGATACGGCACCTGCACCATCACGCCCTTGGTGGCGACGACCGGCTCACGCCCCTCCACCGTGAAGCGCAGCGTGCCCGACTGCACGATCCACCACTCGCGCGTGTCGCCGTTCATGCGCCGGGGCGTCTTGCGGCCGGGCGCCATCGAGATCCACTGCGCGAACAGGCTTTCGTCGTCCACGATGGTCTCGGCCCAGTCGGCCTGAGTGGTGTGCCGCGCCAGCACGTCGCTCAGCTTCGTGTGAGGCCGGTGCACGCCCGTCCACCCGGCCGACTTCGCCTTGGGCGACATCACCATCAGCGGGGGCTCTTGCACCGCCGGCGGCCGTGCCGCCGCGCCGGCCGGGGCCTGCCCGGTTGACTGCGTCCCTGCGGCAGCGACGAAAACAGCCAGCGCCATGGCCATGCGCCGGAACCACCGCGGTTCGAATGGAGTCATCTCAGTCTCCTTACAGCGGCCCACTCGCCAGCACGCGCCCGTCTGTCGCGGGCTGAAGTCCGAAGGCTGCGTACAACGCGAGCGCCGCCTGATTATCACCGGCAACCTCCACGTGCAACGAGCGACAGCCGCGTGTTCGACAGTCGCGCACCACGGCGTCCAATAGCAGGCGGCCGATGCCCATCCGCCTGAATTCGGGACGGACGTACAAATCGTCGACGTAACCGCTCAGCCCCGCGTGCTCCATCGTGAAGCGTACGGCGAGCACGACGTGACCGGCGGGCACGCCTCCCTGCCGTGCGATCCACACCCCGCCGAGCGGAGGGGTCGAGAGCAGGTGCGCAAACGCGGTCTCGTGCACCACCCGATCGAGTGCAAAACCAGACTCGGCGTAGAAGTCGTGCATCAACGCCAGCAGCGCGTCCGTGTCGTCTAGGCTCGCTCGGCTGATTTGCGTCGACATCGGTGCGATCGCGGGCTATGGCAGCGCGAAGACGTGCAGCGCCTCGTTGTTGCCCTGGCCGTTCGTGGCGGCCACCACGGCGACATATTGTTTGCCGTTACGGCCCATGTAGGTCATGGGAATCGCGGTGACGTTGTAATCGAACGGCACCGACCACAGTTCCCTGCCGGTCCTGGAGTCGAAGGCGCGGAAGCGCCGGTCGCGCGTGGCGCCGATGAACAGCAGGCCGCCGGCCGTCACGGTCGGACCGCCATAGCCCGGGGAGCCGACCTGCTTCCTGCCCTCGGGCATGCTGTCGTTCACGCCCAACGGGACGCGCCACACGAACTCGCCGGTCGCCGCGTTCACCGCCATCAAGCTGGCCCACGGCGGACGGTAGCAGGGCAGGGTCCCGAGCGATCGCCCGTCCGCATCACGCGCCTCGGCGCTGAGCGTGCCGCCGCTCTGCTGCACGTAGGGGAACTCCGTCTCCTTGGTCTGTTCGTTGTAACGCGGATTCGGGGCGATCCAGCCGCTCGACGGCTCGTCCTTCGAGTTGACGAAGATGTAGCCCAGCGCGGGATCGGTGGCGGTGCCGCCCCAGTTCACCCCGCCGGTCATGCCCGGAAAGACGATCGACGGCGGGCTGCCGCTGGGACGATAGTTCCACGGCGTGTACGGCCCGTCGTTGCGGTACTGCGTCTTGTCCCACAACGCGCGGCACGCCTCCGCGTGTGCCGGCGTCGTGTCGTTCGCCGTGACGAGATCGTTCCTCGTCATGCTCACCCTGGCGAGCGGACCCGGTTTCCTGGGAATCGGCTGCGTAGCGGGATACCGCTCGCCCGGCACATCGGCCCTGGCCTGCGGACGCTCCTCGACCCCGTGAACCGGGGTGCCATCCTCGCGGTTCAGGATGAACATGAAGCCGGATTTCCCGACCTGCGCGAGAGCGGGAATGGTGCGGCCGTCTTTCCTGATGTCGATCAGACCTGGCGCGGGCGGGAGGTTGTAGTCCCAGATCTCGTGGCGGATGTTCTGGAAGTGCCACTTCAGCCGGCCCGTCTGCGCGTCGAGCGCCACCGTCGAGTTGCTGAACAGGTTGTCGCCGGGCCGGTCGCCGCCGTAGTAGTTCATCCCCGGGCCGCTGACCGGCAGGTAGACGAGGCCGCGCTGCTCGTCGACGGTGAGGGTGAACGACCAGACGTTGTTCCCGGTGCGATCCTTCCAGCTGTCGTTGCCCCAGCTGTCGTGACCGGCTTCGCCCGGCCGGGGAATGGTGTGGAAGTCCCAGACCTTTGCGCCCGTGCGCGCGTCGTAGGCGTGCACGTCACCCTTTTCCCCCTTGCTGGTCGTGAGGTGCGGGCCGATGTGCCGCTCGCCGGGCCCGAAGAAATTCGATCCCATCAGCACGATGTTCCGGTAGAGCACCGGCACTCCGGCGTACGGGATCTCCAGGTCGACGTGACCGCCCGTGCCGAACGAGGTGTCGAGTGCGCCGGTGTCGGCGCGCAGCGCGATCAGCTTTCGCAGGCTGGTAAAGAAGATGCGCGCGGGGAGGCCGCCGTCGCCGGGCCAGTACGCGACGCCGCGGAACGAGGCGAGCCCTTCGGGCAGCTCGTGGCGCCAGATCTCCTTCCCGGTCTCGGGCTCGAGGGCGACGACGCGATGGCCCGACGGCAGATACATCACGCCGTTCACCACGATCGGCGTCACCTGCTGAAACAGTTCGAACGAGCTGGCCGGCTTGTCGATCGCCGCGACGGATCGGCCCGGCTCGGGCCGCAGCCGATACGACCACGCCTGGACGAGCTGCGACACGTTCTGCGTGTTGATCTGGGTGAGCGGTGAGTAGCGCGTGCCGGCGAGGTCGCGATTGTAGGTCGGCCAGTCGTCGCCGGGATTGCGTGCGCTCGCGCCTGGCGCGCCGAGGCTCGCGGAGCGGGCGGACGCGGTCATGAGGCGGGCCGTGGCGCATTCCTCGGCCACCTTCAGGTAGTTGCGCACGGCCGGCGCGCCGACGACATAGGGGTTGGCGCTGCCGGCGGCCCGCGTCGCGAGCCGAGGCAGGTTCACCTTCGATCCATCCCAGTCCGTGTGGTTCGACAGGATGACGTCGGCGCCAGCCTGCCGGGCGATGCCGTCGAACCGCCGCGCGGAGTCGATGTACGCCTGGAGCGACTCGCGGTCCGCGTTGAGCCCGGTGCCACCCCAGAGCGCCGCAAGGTGCGGCCGGCCCCCGCCGGCGGCCAAGCCAGCACTGTCCCGGACGGGAATGAGAACCGACAGCGTGCCAGGCGTGTGGCCGGGTGTGACGTAGAGCGTGATCGTCGTGTCGCCGAGCGTGAGCGTCTGGCCGTCGGTGGCGACCATGTCGCGGGCCGGCCTGGTCCCGCCGAGTCGATCGATTACGTCCCAGTCGGGCCCGGACATGACGACGCGCGCCTTGTAGCGCTCCTGGAGGAACTTCGCGCCGCCGTGATGGTCGGGATGCGGGTGGGTGACGACGGCGTAGCGGATCGCCGCCGGATCGAGTCCGAGCTTCTTCAACCCGCCGGCGACCTCTTCTTCGACGGAGTAGTCGAAGAGCGTGTCGATCAGGATGATCCCCGCCGACGTGGTGACCGCCCACGCGGAGTACTCGGACTGGCCGACGAAGTAGAGGTTGTCGAACACTTTCACCGGCTCGGCATACCAGGTCGAGCGCTGCGGTGGTCCCGGCGGGCGGCCGCCCCTTGGCGGCCCGCCAGCTCTCGGCCCGCCGCCCGGCGGAGCCGGCACGGTGCACAGGAAGTTGAACAGGTTCTGATACGCGTCGCCTGCCGCGGTCCTTGCCATCGCCACGTGCGCGTCGGGGGAGTCGCTCGTACTCTGACCGGCGAGCAGCGCCACACTCATCAGCAGACACGCCGTGACCGTGATGGTCCTCGTCATCGCGCCACATCATCCCCCACCTTCGCGCCGTGCGCTACGGCGGGCAAGCATTGGGCTATCATCGCCGCGTCATGGCCCGGCGCGTCGGCATCGCGATCGCCCTGCTGGTCTGCTGGACGTCCGGCGGCGCAGACGCGCAACAATCGGCTGCGAGACCGCCCGCGTACAAGCCGCCGATGACGCCGTGGGGGGAGCCCGACCTGCGCGGGATCTGGCCGCTCAACCATCTGATCAGCACGCCCTTCCAGCGCCCTGAACGATTCGGCGAGCGCCGGTTCCTCACCGACGAGGAGTTTGCCGCCGCGCAGAAGAGCGCCGAGGATCGCAACACGCGCTTTCAATCGGGGGCGATCCCGCAGGCCGACGCCGGCCAGGCCACACGGCAGACCTCGTTGATGGTCGATCCGCCGAACGGACGCTTTCCGGCGCTCACGCCCCGGGGAAAAGAGCTCTACGACCAGATGCGCGGCAGCTACAAGCCGGGGCAGACCGTCTTCGATACGCCGGACGACTTCGACAGCTGGGATCGGTGCATCACCCGCGGGCTGCCGGTGTCGATGCTGCCTCGCAACTACAACAACGGCATCCGCATCATGCAGTTCCCCGGCTACGTGGTCATCCTCCTGGAGATGGCGCACGAGGCGCGCACCATCCCGACCACCCGGCGCCCGGCGCTCGATGGCGCGATTCGGCAGTATCTCGGAGAGTCGAGAGGGCGCTGGGAGGGCAGCACACTGATCGTCGAGACGACGAACTTCAACGGAAAGACCGCGATGACCAATCTCGGCGTTCCCGGGTCTCCTGCCTTGACGCCGTCGACGGCCAACCTGCGCTTCACCGAGCGCTTCACGCGCACCGCCGCCGACACCATCGACTACCAGATGACGGTGGAGGATCCCGAGGTGCTGGCGACAGGGAAGTGGTCGGCGGCGTTTCCGCTCAAGCTCGACAACGATTACAAGATGTACGAATACGCCTGCCACGAAGGGAACACCGCTATCCGCAACTACATCGAGACGTCGCGTTTCGAGCGCACGCAGAAGAAGTAGGGCGGAGCGTAGGGCGGGCCTCAACCCCGCCGGGGCAGCTGGCTTCTGTTCTTGTTCGTGCGGGTCGCTCGCGCCTTGACCCATGAGGCATAGGTCTTCGGGGCGTCGAGCGTCTTGAGCTCGTACCACGCGGCGATGACGCGTGCACGCGTCGCCTGCTTGTCGGCCGCGAGGAAATCGGCGACGAAGTTGTTGTAGCAGGCGATCGGAATCTGCTCGAATCGCTCCATCCTGTTCAGTGCCACGTACTGCCGGACGAGGTCACCGTAGTTGGGGCGCCCGCCGCGCGTGAATCTGCTCCTCCCGCCAGCGGTTCAGGCGATACCAGACTCCGGATTTCCTACGAACGTCCGGCGCCATCCGGCGGGCCTGTTCGACGATGAAGGCCTTCGTTTCGCGGTTGCTCGTGTAGTGCTCGATCCGGAGCTTCAGGTGGAGGCCGCGTTCAAGGTCCTTGATCCCCGTCCTGCGCAAGGC
>DATMDI010000264.1:0-7992 GCA_035557875.1 Vicinamibacterales bacterium | reverse complement strand
GGCGTGTTCTCAGACCTGCTCCGCCAGGCGGACATTGTCGTCGAGAACTTCGCTGCCGGCACGCTCGATCGCCTTGGCGTCGGCTACGCCTTTGCCCGCGCCGTCAATCCACGCGTGATCTACTGCTCGGTCTCCGGATTTGGCGCGACGACGAAGACCACCGGCACGGGCAAGGCCATGGACACCATCATCCAGGCCCTGAGCGGCCTGATGATGACGTCGGGCACGCCGGACGATCCCCCGATCCGGGTTGGCGTGCCGGTGGCCGACCTGCTCGCGCCCGTCTTCGGCATCGTCGGAGTCCTCGCCGCACTGCACCAGCGCGACACAACCGGCGTCGGTCAGCAGGTCGACGTCTCGATGCTCGGCGTCCTGACATCGCTCGTGGCGGCCGAGCCGTTCGACCTGCTCGAGTCGTGCGGTCTTGCGACGCGGACCGGGCGGGTGGTGCCTCGCCTCACGCCGTTCGGCGTTTACGAGTCTGCCGACGGCCACGTGGCCATTTGCGCGCCGACAGACCACTTTGCTCGCGGAGTGTTCACCGTCATCGGGCATCCGGAGTTTGCGGATGACCCGCGCTTTGCCACCCGTGACGCCCGCGTGGCTCATGTCGACGAGATGAACGCCGCGATCGAAGCGTTCACGCGCGGCGTCCCGACTGTGACGCTCGTACCCCTACTGGAGGAACACGGCGTCCCCGCAGCGGCCGTCCGTGCTCCGGCTGCCGCGGTGAGAGACCCGCACGTGCGGGACCGTGGAGAAACGGTGGCGCTCGAACACCCCGAGTTCGGCCGCGTGGCCGACGTGATCGGCATGGGCGTTCCCATCAGGTTTTCCGACGCTTCGGTGGGTTCCGACCGGCCGGCTCCAGCGGTCGGACAGGACAACGCCCTCGTCTACGGCGACTGGCTCGCGTACGGAGAGGCACGGGTCGAGTCGTTGCACGCCGCCGGGGTGATCTGAACTGCCGTGTCTACCGCCATCGACACGCTGACGGCCGCCTGCAACAACGCCTTCGCGCAGCTCGGACAGTCCGCAGAGCACGATCGCCGTGTGGTCGTGACGTCGTGGCCTTCGCTGCCAGTCGAAATCGTGCGCGCGTGCGAGCTGCGGCTGGTCGTGACAAGAGCCTCGACGCGTGCCACGCCTGCCGCCGATGCGCACCTCGAGGCAGGTCTATTTCCCGGCCGGGTGCGGCAGCTCGTCGATGCGGCGCTCGGCGGGCGCCTGTCGAGCGTCGCGCGAGTCGTCATTCCCCGCACGTCCGATTCGGACTACAAGTGCTTTCTCTACCTGCGTGAGTTTGTCCGTGGCGGCCTGGCCGCGGCGATGGCACCAACTGCGCTGTTCGATCTGTTGCAATCCGACGGTCCTCACGTCCGTCGTCACAACGTCGCGTGCACCCGCGCCCTGTTGAACAGCCTGGCGGCCACGTCGAGCCATCACCCGTCGGACGACGAGGTTCGGGATGAAATCAGAGTAACCAACGTCGCACGCGCCGCGGTCAGGCGCCTGGCGGCCCTTCGAATCGGCGCCCCGCGCGCCAGCGGCACGGAGCTGTTTCCCGTGCTTGCCGCCTTCTGGCACGTGCCGCCGCGGGAATACACGCGGCTGGCGAATCAGGTCGCCGAGGATCTCTCGGATCGCTCACCGCTACGCGGTCCGCAGGTTCTCCTCGCGGGTGCACCGGTGGACGGCATCGGTCTCCACGCAGCCATCGAGTCGCGCGGGGCCGTCGTCGTCGACGAACTCAGCGCGTGGAGCAGTCCCGGAACGGACGACGACGTCCGCTGCGACGAGGATCCGATCGCAGCGCTCGCCGACGCGTATCGCCGCCGGACGATCGGCCCGCGGCTTCCCATCGGTACGATGCACGATCGAGTCAAGCGCGCGCTCGGCCATGTCGACGCGGTCGTGATTTCGCTGCCCGAGGACGATGCGACCTTCGGGTGGGACTACCCTGCCCTGCGAGACGACCTGACAGCGCGCGGTCTTCCGCACGCCGTTCTTCGCGGTGACGCCCACGGCGACCTGACACCTGACGACGGCGAGCACATCGAGCGCCTGGTCGACGCCGCGACTCAGCGCCGCGCCTTCCATGGCTGAGAAGCAGCTCGGCGCTACGGCGGCCGCTTCGGCGTTCCAGAAGGACTGGTTCGCACAGCTGCGGCGTCGCGTCTTCGAGCAGCGCGAGCCCTACGCGCTGGTGCAGGCCGACGTGCCCTTCGAGCTGTTCGATCTCCTCGACGTTCCGGCGGTGAGCAATCAGTGGTGGGCGGCCGTGATCGCGGCCAAACAGCAGGCGGGCGGTCTGCTCGACGCGATGGCGGCCGACGGCCTTCACGACGGCCTGTGCCGCTACTGCAGTCTGGGCTACGCGTCGATGCGCTACGGCGACGCGGCGTCCGCGCCATGGGGAGGATTGCCGCCGCCGCGGCTGCTGTGCGCCAGGCTCACCTGCGACTGCATCCATCGGGTGTTCTCCCTGTGGGCGGACACCTGCGGCGCCGAATTCGTGGAGATCGACCATGCCGGCGCCGGTGAGCTTCAGCCCGAGTGGTGGACGCTGGGACGGCGGCGATGGCGCGAGCTCGTCGAACCACATCGGCTCGCCTTCACCGTCGCGGCGCTCGAGGCGCTCGTCGCGCGGCTCGAAGCCATCAGTGGACGCCGGCTCGACTACGGTGCGCTGCGGGCTCGACTGGATCGGGTCAATCAACAGGAGGAGATCTTCGATGAGGTGAGAAGTCTCATCGCCTCCGCACCACGCTGCCCGGTCCGGATGAACGAGCAGATCACGAACGTGATGGCGACGCAGTGGGTGCGTGGGAGCGACTGGGCGCTCTCGCATGCCCGCGCCTTCCGTGACGAGGTGAAGCAGCGTGTCAATGCGGGCGTGGCCGCTTGTCCGGGTGAGCGCGTGCGGCTCATGTGGGTCGGTGCGGGTCTGTGGCACGACACCGACTTCTACACGGCCTTCGAGGCGTCACATGGCGCCGTCTTCGTGTGGTCGATGTATCTGGCGTTCGGCCCGGACGGCTACATCCGTTACGGGCTCGACGATCCGATGGCCGCGCTGGCCAGCCGCACCGCCAGCTTCAACGAGTACCTCCACAACCCGCCATGGGCGCCCGACTGGATCGCCCACCAGGCCACCCAGCATCGGATTGACGCGGCGCTGATCCTGCGGCCGCGCAGCATGAAGCCCTCGGCGACCGGCCGCTTGTTCATCGAGCGCGCCCTCGAACGCGCCGGGGTGCCGGTGCTGCCGATCGAGGGCGACGTGGTCGATGCACGGGCGTGGGATCCGGATGCCGCACGTGCGACCGTGCGGTCCTTCCTCGATGAGCGGGTCGGCGCATGACGGAACGCGCGGTGGAGCCGGCTCGCGCATTCTGGATGTGGCCGTTTGCGGCGACGCTCGCGGCGATGTTCGCGCTGCAGCTGTCGAATCTCGGGTTCGCACCGCTGCTGCCGTCGATTCAGGACGAGTTCGGCATGAGCTACACGCAGTTGGGGCTCTTCACCGGCATGTATGGGCTGCTGGCCATGGTGTTGAGCGTCCCGGCAGGCGTCGCGGCGAAGTGGTGGGGAGAGCGACGCATCCTGACGGCCGGGCTCCTCGGGGTCGCAGTCGGCAGCGTCCTGCTCGGGGAAGCCTGGAGCACGGCCTCGGCCATCATGTTCCGGGGGCTGACCATTGTCGGCTACCGTTTCGCCTTCGTCTCCGTCCTGATCGCGGTGGCGTTGACGGCGCCGCCGTCGCTGCGAGGCCGAACGATGGGCGTGCTCGGCGCCACGTCGGCGCTCGCGTCCGTAGTAGGCGCGCCGCTTGGCGGCGTGCTGGTGGGCGCCTTCGGCTGGCGCGTGGCGATTCTCGGCTATGCCGGCATGGCGGTGCTCGGCACCGCCGTGTTCTGGCTGTTCTACGTGCCGCCGGTCAATTCCGCCGCCGCATCCCACGCGCACGAGCCGGCGGATCCAACCGGCCGCCGCAGCGCGTTCCGCTCCCCCGCCGTGTGGATGCTCGCGCTCATCGTGGGGATGGGCGGGTTCGGGCAGTTCACGGTGACGAACTTTGCGCCCAGCGTCGCGCGCTCGGTGTACGGCCTGAACGCCGCCGCGGCAGGCGTCCTGATCAGCACCGGCTACATGGCGGCGATCGTGCTCAATCTGCTCGTCGGCCTCTTGGCCGATCGCACCAACAAGCTCGTGGTTCTGAGTGGCGTCTTTGCGGTGCTGGCGGGAGCGTCGGCGTCGATGGCGGCCGACGACCTCACGACGTTTCGCGTGGCGACGGCGCTCGTCATCGGTCTGGGCTTCACGGCGACGAACCAGATCTACGGGCTGGCGGCCAGCGTCATTCCTCCGCGCGAAGCGGGCCACGCGATGGGGATCGTGAGCCTTGGCGCCGGCCTGTTCGGGTTCTTCGGCCCGCAGATGCTCGGCATCCTGCGCGATGTGACCGGTTCGTTCGATGCGGGCTTCTACATGGTGGCGGCCGCCGACGTCGTGACGCTGCTGCTGATGGCACTCCTCTTCAAGATGACGCGCACATGACCCGACGCTTCTTCATGCACACCGGCGCGCTGCTCGTGGCGCTCAGTTTCCAGGCGTCCGCGCAGTCGCCGTCCGCACGCGCGACGGGCGATCAGCGTCGCCAATACGTCTTCGCCCCAACCGGGCAGACGATGCCGTATCGCGTGTACGTGCCGACCACGTGGGACGGCAAGGCCTCGCTGCCGATCATCCTGATGCTGCACGGCGCCGGCGCCAACGAGAGCAGCTACATGGACCAGGCCGGCGGCCTGCTGCGGAAGCTGGCCGAGCAGCACGGCTACATCGTGGTCTCTCCACTCGGCTTCACGCCGCTCGGGGCCTACGGCAATCCCCTGCGGCTGCCAGCCGTCTTCGGCCAGGAGGCCACGGCCGCTGCGCAGCGGGCGGCGGTGACTCCCGCGAAGCAGCGCGAGCTGAACCTGAGCGAGCTCGAGGTTATGACGGCGCTCGAGGTGGTGACTGAGGAATACGGCGCGGATCGGTCGCGGACGTTCCTGGCCGGACACTCGATGGGCAGCGGCGGCGCGTGGCACCTGGCGGCGCGATTCCCCGAACGATGGCGAGCGGTGGCGCCGATGTCGGGGCCGTTCGTCGATCGCGCCACCTATCCGTTCGACCGGATCAAGCGGCTGCCGATTTTCATGACGGAGGGAACGGGCGCGATGCCGTCGCTCGAGGGGAGCCGCGTCATGTCGCGCTTCATGCGCGAGGGCGGATTCGCGTTCGAGTACCTCGAAGTCGACGGCGACCACGGCGGCATGGTGCCGCTCGTGTGGCCGCGGGTATTCGAGTTCTTCAACCGGTTCAAGTGAGGCCGAGCGCCTCGAGGAGACAGCAATGCCACGATCGCTTCAAGTGTTGATCGTCACCTGCGGCCTGCTCCTGCCGGCTGCGGCCTTGGCACAGCGGGGCGCGCCGGCCGACGCGCCGCCGCCACGGACGACTCCTCGCGGCTCGTACGCGGTGACGATCGAGTCCTACCCGACGCTGGCCACGCACACGGCGTATCACCCGACCGACCTCGGTGCCTTCGGACCTTCGAAGCTGCTGCCGATCGTGTCGTGGGGCAACGGCGCCTGCGTGCGCAACGGGTCGGCGTTCGCCGAGTTCCTCACGCAGATCGCCTCGCATGGCTATCTGGCGATTGCGATCGGGGCAAAGAATCCACCGCCCGGCACGGGCTCGGCGTTGCCGCCCACCGAGGCACGGCCGATCGACGACCACATGCTGCTCGACGCCGTGGACTGGGCGGCGAGACAGAACGCCGACCGCTCGAGCCCCTTGTATCGAAAGATCGACGTGTCGAAGGTGGCCGTGATGGGACAGTCGTGCGGCGGCCTGCAGGCGCTCGCCGTATCGCCCGACCCGCGCGTGACGACGAGCGTGATCATGAACAGCGGCGTGCTGCCGGCAACCGGGCCGGTGCGGGGCGCGACGCTCAGCAACGCGACCAAGGACACCCTGACCCAGCTGCATGCGCCGATCGCCTATGTCATCGGCGGCCCGACCGATATCGCCTATCCGAACGCTGAAGACGACTTCGCCCGCATCACGGCCGTACCGGTGTTCAAGGCAAACCTCAACGTCGGGCATGGAGGCACCTACCGCCAACCCGGCGGCGGATGGTTTGGCGAGGTCGCCGTGCGCTGGCTGGACTGGCAGCTGAAAGGAAGCGCCGACGCGGGCCGGTGGTTCGCAGGCAGCGACTGCCGTCTGTGCACCGAGCCGGTCTGGAGCGTGCAGAAGAAAGGCATGAAGTAGCCATGGTACGGCCGCGCTGCATGGCGCTCGTCACCGGCCTGCTCGCAATCGCCATGCAGGCGGCGGCGCAGACGCGGGAAGAAATCCGCCTCTGGCCCGGCCGGGCTCCGGGTTCCGAGAACTGGACGATCGCTGAGACGACGACCCGATCACCCGCCGGTGACCGGATCATCGCCAACGTCAACGATCCGACCCTGACGGTCTTCCTGCCCGACGCCGCAGCAGCAACTGGAGCCGCCGTGGTCGTGGCGCCAGGCGGCGCGCTGCGGATTCTCGGCTGGGACAACGAAGGTGTCCGGGCAGCGGAATGGCTGAACGCCAAAGGCGTCGCGGCGTTCGTGCTGAAGTACCGCACGCTGCAAACGTCGCCCGCGCAATCGCCCGGCGGCGGGGGCGCCCCACCGGCCGCCGGTGCCGCGGTCGCCGCACCACGGCAGGAGATGACTATCCGGAACGGCAACGCCAATCCCGAGCCCAATGACGCCCGGTTGGCCGAGGTGCTGCGCATGGGCATCGCGGATGCACAGCAGGCCTTGCGGCTGGTTCGCCGCAACGCCACAGCGTGGCGCGTCGACCCGGCGAGGGTGGGCATCATGGGATTCTCGGCCGGCGGCGGCGTCGCGGTTGGCGCCGCGCTGGCGGAGAAGAGCGACGCGTCGCCCGACTTCCTCGTGTCCTTGTACGGGCCGTCGCTGATGGATGTGAACGTACGGCCCGACACGCCGCCGCTCTTCATCGCCGTTGGTGCGACGCATTTCAACGTCACGAACGGCTGCCTGGCGCTCTTCGCGGCGTGGAAGGCGGGCGGCCGCCCAGCCGAGATCCATGTGTACGACCAGGTCAGCGCCGGCTTCGGGATGACCAGACGGGGCCTGCCAGTCGACGGCTGGACCGAGCGGCTGCACGAGTGGCTGCTCGCGAGGAAAATCGCCGCGAGGTGAGTCCCGAGGGCCAGGCCAGGCGCGACTAGCTCGTGACCCGCCTCTGGTTCTCCATGAACACGTCGCAGGCTTCACGCCGCAGGCCTTCCTTCACGACCGGCCCGGCATCGGTGAAATCCACATAGGCACGCCGGGTGGCGTCGAACCGCGGCCACTTCACCAGCCGTCCTCCATTGGGATCGCCGGTCTTGGCGAAGTTGGTCCAGTACTCCTGCATCAGGGACGCGTATTGGCGATCCGACTCGTCATAGTTCCGCATTCTCTGCCACACGGGCAAGGTGCCGAAGATGAACGGGATTTCGGCGGCATGCGGCGCGCCCAGCGCTTCCTTGCCGTGCACTGTGCGCGAGAACTGATACTGGTAGCCGGCGTTCCCGGCGGCCGTGTGCCAGATCAGTTGCTGAACCGAGCCACAGCGGAACGAATTGTCGGTGGCGAACTGCAACATCACGGTGCCGTTCTCGGGATCGGGCGGGGGATCGGCGGCGCCGCTCACTCCGTACGCCGCCAAGGCACGCTGAGCCAGAGGGCCGTAACGCTCCGAGATCATCTGGCGAATGTCTCCCGGCGTTCCGCGGGGCTGCAGTTCTTGTGAGTTGTTCCCGATCAACAAGGCCACCTTCTGCTGGCGACCTTCGGCGTAGATCTTCGAGGCCTGCACTGGCAGGACCCAGCCGTCGACGTTGAGGCCGATTCCGCCTTGCGCTGCCTTCTCCATCAGCTCCGTGGC
>DATMDI010000263.1:0-6658 GCA_035557875.1 Vicinamibacterales bacterium | reverse complement strand
CCGGCGGCTGCGGTGGTGGCCGCACCGGCCGGGGAGCGTCATGTGGAGGTGTCGAGCATCGTGCACGTCGAGGGGATCGATAAGGACGCGGCGAACCGGATCACGATTGCGCTGCTCGCCACGGCCAAGGGGCGGCCCGACACGCCAGACCCGCTGCGCATCGACACGGTGTACGACCCCGCGAGGGGGCGGCTGAAGATCTTCCTGAGCGGCAGCGTGGCCACGACGGCGTCGCTGCTCAAGTTCGTCAACGCCTATCTGGAGACGTAGCGAGGCGTCGCCTCAGACCGGCGAGTCTGTGGGGGCCGCCTTTAGGCGGCCCTGGCAGGCGCCTTGACGGAGAAGAACTTGACTCATTTAGTCGACACTTGTGGCCGTCAAGGCTAACAGGACGGGACCGATCATGACCGAGATTTCCGCGACCCTGGTGAAGACACTGCGCGAAAAGACCGGCGCCGGCATCATGGCGTGCCGGACCACGCTTGCCGAAACCGGCGGCGACCTCGACGCCGCGATCGAGCGCCTGCGCGATGCGCAGACGACGATGGCGGCCAAGAAGGCGGACCGCGAGGCGACCGAAGGTCTCGTGGCGCTGGCCGTCGAGGGAAGGCGCGGAGCGATCGTCGAGGTCAACTGCGAGACCGACTTCGTCGCGCGCGGCGAGGACTTCCGCCGCGCCGTGGCGTCGCTCGGCCCGGCGGCGCTCGCGGTGGGCGGGAACCTCGCCGCGCTGCTCGCGACGCCGTCGGCCGACGGAGAGGGGTCGGTGTCGGATCTCATCACGCGCCTCACGGCCAGGACGGGCGAGCGTATCGCCGTCCGCCGGTGCGCCATGATCGAAGCGCCGTCCGGGGGGATGCTGTCACCGTACGCCCACGGCGCCGTGGCGCCGGGGGTTGGCGTCATCGGCGTTCTGGTCGCGCTCGACAGCGCGGCCGCGCCCGCCGCCGACATCGGCCGCCGGATTGCGATGCACGTCGCCGCCAGCGAACCGCGCTGGCTGTCCGAGACGGACATCCCGCAAGCCATCCGTGCCGAAAAACGCGCGGAACTGCTGGCGCAGGCGCGGACGACCGGCAAGCCTGACGGGGTGGTCGAGCGGATGGTGGAGGGGCGCTTCCGCAAGTTCGTCGACGAGGTCGTGCTGCTGCGGCAGCCGTTCATCGTGAACCCCGACGAGACGGTGGAACAGGCGCTGGCCGCCGCGTCCATGTCCGCCGGCGCCCCGATCCGGGTGGAGGCGTTCGTGCGCTATCGCGTCGGCGGTGCGATCGAGGCGTGACCTTCTTCCCGGGGTTCCGTCGTTCCGAGATCGACACCGGCGGGGCGACGATTCACACCGTGTGGGGCGGCAGCGGTCCACCGCTGCTGCTCCTGCACGGCTCACCGCAGACGCACGTGATGTGGCACAAGGTCGCGCCACGCCTTGCCGAGTCGTTCACCGTCGTGCTGACGGATCTGCGCGGCTACGGCGACAGCAGCAAGCCCGCCGGCGGCGGCACGCACGCCGACTACGCGAAGCGCGTGATGGCGCTCGACCAGATCGCCGTGATGCACGCGCTCGGTTTCGACCGCTTCGCGGTCGCGGGGCACGACCGTGGCGCGCGAGTGGCCTGGCGCCTGGCGGTCGAACATCCGGACGTGGTCACGCGAGCGGCGGTCCTCGACATCGTGCCGCTGCCCTACTCGATGATGACGAAGGCGTTCGCCACCGAGTACTACCACTGGTTCTTCCTCATCCAGCCCGCGCCGCTGCCCGAGACGCTGATCGGCGCCAGCGCCGGGTTCTACCTGCGCGGCCGCTGTGCGGCGCGCGACGGCATCACCGAGGAGGCCGTGGCCGAATACCTGCGCTGCTACACGCCGGACGCGATACACGGGAACTGCGAGGACTATCGCGCCGGGGCGACGATCGACCTCGAGCACGCGGCAGAGGACGGCGACCGCACGGTGACCTGTCCACTGCTGGTGCTCTGGGGGGCGCACAGCACGGTCGGGCGTCTCTACGATGTGATGGCGATCTGGCGCACACACGGCGACGACGTGCGGGGACGGGCGCTCCCGGGCCGGCATTTCCTCGCCGAGGAGCTCCCAGACCTGACGTTACAGGAGCTTCACGCCTTCTTTTCTGGAGCCTGACCGGGCTCGCGTACGTTTCTTGATCGTGCTGCGTTATACTCCTCGGGCGTCGATCGAGAGAGAGTCCAATGCGCAATCCATTGTTTATCGGCAAGAGCATGAGCACGGCGGTCCGCCTGTCGGCCGTCCTGCTCGTCACGGCCGATGTACCGCATTGGCCACACAGATCTCGATCCGGATGACGTAACCCGAACACGGGTTCCACTCTTCAAAGGGCCATCATCCGGCAGGGTGATGGCCCTTTTCATTTTTCCCGCCCGCACCGGCCACGGGCGCGCGGGAGGACAAGGAGGTGCGTGGTGGCAGCGGCAATACGTGAACGATGGGTCACCTTCGACTGTTATGGAACGCTGGTGGACTGGCACGGCGGGCTCGGCCGCATGCTGGCGCCGATCGCCGGGGAGCGGGCGGCGGACGTTGTCCGCGCGTTCGACGGCTGCCAGCTCGCGCTCGAGCGCGAGCGGCCGCACCGGCCGCACAAGCACGTCCTGAAGGCGGCGCTGCTGCGCGCGGCCGGCGAGCGCGGCGTGCCGCTGACGGACGCCGACGCCGGGGCGCTGACCCGCTCGTGGGCAGTCCTGCGCCTGTTCGCCGATGTCGAGGGCATGCTGGCGGAGCTTCGCCGCAAGGGCTACCGGCTCGGCGTGCTGACCAACGTGGACGACGATCTGTTCGAGATCACGCACCGCGGGTTCGCGACGCCGTTCAATCTGTTCGTGACCGCGGAGCGGGTGCGCGGCTACAAGCCCGAGCCGTGGCTCTTCCGCGCCTTCGAGCGGATGACCAGGGTCACGCCGGGTGAGTGGGTGCACGTGGGCAGCAATTGGCACCACGACATCGCCCCGGCGGTGGCGCTCGGCGTGCCGCGGGTGTGGCTCGACCGCGGCGCCGGCACCGCGCCACCCAGGCAGGTCGCGCGCGCCACGTCGGCGGCCGAGGCCGTGCAGGCCATCGAGCAGCTGTTCGCCAACGCGAACTGACACTCCCCGGGCTCCAGTGGGGCCCGGGGACCTTGGCCTTAGAATGCCGCCGTGCAGAACCTCTACTGGCTCATGGCAGCCGCGGCCGGCGCTGGCCTGGCGGCCCAGGCGGGCGTCAACGCCCAGTTGCGCGCGGCGACGGGCAGCGCGCTCTGGACCGCCCTCATCTCGGCTTCGCTGACTGTCGTCCTGTTGGGCGCCACCCTGGTGACGCGGCGCGACGCGCTCGCGCTCTCGGGCTACGCGTCGTATCCGTGGTGGATCTGGGCGGGCGGGATTTCCGGCGCGGTCTACGTGCTGGCCGTCGTAGCGCTCACGCGGCCGCTGGGTGTAGCCACGCTCTTTGCCGCGATCATCGTCGGGCAGCTGTCGGCCGGTCTCGTCATCGATCACTTTGGCTGGTTCAACGTACCGGTGCACCGGGCATCGCCCGGCCGCCTGCTCGGCGCCGTGCTGCTCGTCGCCGGCATGGCGCTCGTTCGCTGGCGCTGACCGCGCTGGAGGTGGAGGCATGGAGATGAACCGCCGGCATGTTCTGGCCGCGCTGCTGGCCTGGAGCGGCCTTGCAGTGACGACACGCGCACGCGCCGCCGCACAAGGCCAGGCGTCGCCGCCGTTCCGCATCGACATCCATCACCATTTCGCGCCGCCTGCGTGGGTCACCGCGGTGCGGGGCCGGCCGCTGCTCCAGCCGGCCAACACGGCCTGGACGCCGGCGAAGTCGATCGAGGACATGGATCGCGGGGGAGTCGCCGCCGCGGTCGTGTCGATCACCAACCCCGGCCTCTGGTTCGACGACGCGCCGATGACCCGGCGGCTGGCGCGGGCCTGCAACGACTACGGTGCCGGTCTCGTGCGCGATCATCCGAGGCGCTTCGGCTTGTTCGCGGCGATGCCGTTTCCGGACGTGGATGGCACGCTCGCCGAGATCGCCTACGCGCTCGACACGCTCGGGGCCGACGGCATCGGCCTGTTCACCAGCTACGGCGACCGGTGGCTGGGCCACCCCTCGTTCCGGCCGGTGATGGAGGAGCTGCACCGCCGCCGCGCAGTCGTGCACGTCCATCCGACCGCGGCCAACTGCTGCCGCAATCTCGAGTACGCGCCGGGCGTGGGGCCCGGCAGCCTCGAGTACGGCACCGACACCACGCGGGCGATCACCGGCGTCGCGTTCAGTGGAGACGCCGCGCGGTATCCGGGCATCCGCTTCATCTGGTCGCACGCCGGCGGCACGGCGCCGTTTCTCGCCGCGCGCATCGACGGAGCCTCGCGGGGCGCGACCGACCGGATGCCCGACGGCTTCATGCGCACACTGAAGACGTTCTACTACGACCTCGCTGGTGCGTCGAATGCCGGCGCGGTCGCGTCGCTCCTGCAACTCGTGCCGCCGTCGCAGGTCTTGTTCGGTACCGATTTCCCGCCAGGCGGGACTGCCGCGGACTACGCCGTCGCCCTGCGCGCGCTGAAGATGTTCGAGGCTGGTGCGCTGCGGGAGATCGAGCGGGACAACGCCGTACGGCTGCTGCCGCGGTTGGGCAGGTAGGCAGGTGGGCGGGTGGGCTGGTAAGTGGCTGGTAGGTGGGTGAGCAGGTAAGAGGTTTTCCCCGGCGCCGCGGAAGCCGCGCCCTACGACAGCCACGATATCGACTTCCTACGTAGGACGGGGCTTCAGCCCCGCCGACGGGCTACCTGCTCAAGAATTGTTCGGGGCGTCGAGCACTTCGCGGATCTTCCGCAGCAGCGTATCGGTCGCGAACGGCTTCTGGACGAAAGTCACGCCGGGTTCGAGGACGCCGTGATCGACGATCGCGCTGTCGGTGTAGCCCGACATGTAGACCACCCGCAGGTTGGGGCGCGTGGCGCGGATGACCTCGGTCACGCGGCGCCCGCCCATGCCGGGCATCACGACGTCGGTGAGCATGACGTCGATCGCGGTCTCGGGCTGGCGGCCCTTGACGATCGCGTCGGGCCCGTTGATCGCCTCGATGACGGTGTAGCCCCGCCGGCGCAGGGTTTCGCAGATGACGGACCGCGCTTCGATCTGATCTTCGACCACGAGCACGGTCTCCGTGCCGGAGAGCGAGGCCGGCGCCAGCTCGCCGGCGGGCTGCGGCGTGAGCTCCTCGGTCGTGACGGGCAGGTAGATCTTGAACGTGGAGCCGTGGCCGAGCTCGCTGTACACCCAGATCGAGCCGCGGCTCTGCGCGACGATGCCGTACACGGTGGCCAGCCCCAGGCCGGTGCCGCGGCCGGGCTCCTTCGTGGTGAAGAACGGCTCGAAGAGGCGCTGCTGCGTGGCGGTGTCCATGCCGGTACCGGTATCGGTGACCGCCACCATGACGTGCGGTCCCGTGGTGGCGCCGGCGTGCTGGGTCACGTAGTCGTCGTCGAGCACGGCGTTCGCGGTCTCGATCGTCAGCTTGCCGCCGTTCGGCATCGCGTCGCGGGCGTTCACCGCGAGGTTGAGAACCACCTGCTCGATCTGGCCTGGGTCGGCGCTGACCCGGCCGATCGGGGTGGTGAGCTTCATCGTGAGCTCGACGTCCTCGCCGATGATGCGCTGCAGCAGCGCATCGACACGCGTCAGCACCTGGTTGAGGTCGAGCGTCTGCGGCTGCAGGATCTGGCGCCGGCTGAACGCGAGCAGCTGGCGCGTCAGGCTCTCCGCGCTCTGTCCCGCGGTGCGGATCTCCCGGATGTCGATCGCCGACGAGTGGTCGGGCCCGAGGTCCTGCAGCACCAGCTCGCTGTAGCCGAGGATGGCCGTCAGCAGGTTGTTGAAATCGTGGGCGATGCCGCCGGCGAGGCGCCCGACCGCTTCCATCTTCTGCGCCTGCAGCAGCTGCTCCTCGGTGCGCCGCACGTCGGTGATGTCCTCGGCCAGCCCGACCACCCGGTAGAGCTCGCGGCTGGCGTTGTAGACCGGGAACGCGCGGGCGCGCACCCAGCGGGTGGTGCCGTCGGGACGCACCACGCGGAAGTTACGCGAGATCGACTCGCCCTTCTCGATCGCCTGCCGCGTCTCGCCGACCACCGCGGCATCGTCGGGATGGATCGCCTGGACCCAGGCGCGGGGATCGCGGTACGCCTCTTCGAGCGGCCGGCCCCAGATCTCCTCCCACATGCGGTTCAAATACAGCGGCCGGTAGCCATCGAGCTCGACGACCAGGAACGCTTCCTTGATGTTCTCGGCAATCTGCCGGAACCGTTCTTCACTGGTCCGCAGCCCCTGTTCGGCGCGCTTCCGATCGGTCAGGTCGACGACGGTCGCGAGCGTGGCCTGGCTGCCGCCCCACGCGATCGACGACGCCATGCACTCGAGCAGAATCATCGAGCCGTCGCGCTTCAGCAGGTGCAGCTCGAACTGGTTCGGGGCCGGCCGGCCGTCGCGCCGCGCCTTGGCGTAGGCCTGCGCCATGTCGCGGTCCTGCGGCGCGATGAACTGCCAGACCAGCTGGCCGATCAGATCGTCGGCGCGCTCGAGCCCGAGCATCGTCGCCAGCGCCTGGTTGGCGAGGCGGATGATGCCGTCCACATGA